>JADYYF010000100.1 GCA_020853795.1 Candidatus Zixiibacteriota bacterium | reverse complement strand
TGATCGAGGCCATTCCCGAAAGCATCGAACTGAAGCGCGATTTGCTGGCACGACTGGATAAGTTCTGTCCGCCCGAAACGATCTTCATCACCAATACTGCGACCCTCTCGATCTCGCAGTTGGCGTCGGCCACCAATCGTCCCGACAGGTTCATCGGCATGCATTTCCTTAATCCCGTTCACAAAGTGCCGATGGTGGAGTTGGTGCGCGGTCTCAAGACTTCGGATGAGACCTACAAGTTGGCTAAGGAATTCGCCGTCAAGCTCAACAAGAAACCGATTCTGGTCCATGAGTACCCCGGCTTTGTCACGACCCGCATCATTGTGCCTTTCTTGAATGAGGCGATGCACGTCCTGATGGAAGGGACCTCCACGGCGGAAGAAATCGATAACGCCATGAAACTCGGCTTCGGCTTCAATATGGGGCCGCTCGCCCTCGCCGATATGATGGGCCTGGACGAGGTCATGGCGATGATGGAGAACCTCCTTAAGGAACTGTCGGAACATAAATACAATCCCTGCCCCTTGCTGCGCAAAATGGTGCGCGCCGGGCACCTCGGCGTTAAGACCGGGCAAGGGTTCTTCAAATATGATGAAGACGGCAACAGAATTGAAGGAGCCTGATTATGAAAGTACTCATCCTCAACTGCGGTTCCTCGTCGGTCAAATATCAGCTGTTCGAGTTGCCGAACAATTTCTGTCTGGCCAAAGGCATGGTCTCTCGGATCGGCATGTCGGGCGCCGTCCTGACGCACAAGCCGCACGACCGGCCGGAGGTCACGCTCTCATCCGAGATTCTCGACCACACCGTCGCTATCGAGCACGTTATCGCCGTGCTGCTCTCGCCGAATCACGGCGTGATTAAGGACCGCTCCGAAATCGCTGCGGTCGGCCATCGTGTCGTCCACGGCGGCGAACACTTTACCGAATCCTGCGTGATCACTCCGGAATGCATGCTCGAACTGCGTAAGCTGATCGAGCTGGCCCCGTTGCACAATCCGCACAATATCCGCGGCATAAATGCCGCTATGTCCAACCTGCCCGGAGTCCCCAACGTCGCCGTCTTTGACACGGCCTTTCATCACCGGATGCCGGAGCACGCCTACATCTATCCGTTGCCCTACATCCTGTACCGCAAATACCGGATCCGCCGCTACGGCTTCCACGGGATGAATCATCACTTTGTCTCGAAGCGCGCTGCCGAAATGCTGAACGCTGCGCGCGAGAACCTCAGAATTATCACTTGCCATCTCGGCAACGGTGCGTCGATGTCGGCAGTCAAGGACGGTATCTCGGTCGATACGACGATGGGCTTCACCCCCCTCGAAGGCTTGATGATGGGCACCCGTTGCGGCGACATCGACCCCGCGATCATCCTGCACATGATGGGCAAGGAAGAACTCTCGCTGCACGAGGCCAACACCATGCTGAACAAGCACTCCGGCCTGGTCGGCGTCAGCGGTGTCTCCTCCGACATGCGCGAAATTCTCGAGGAGATGAAGAACGGCACCAAGTCGGCCAAGCTGGCCTTTGACATCTATTGCTACCGCGTCAAGAAATACATCGGCGCCTACGCCGCCGCCATGGGCGGACTCGACTGCATCGTCTTCTCCGCCGGCATCGGCGAGAACTCCGCCGAGGTGCGCCATGCCTGCGTTTCCGGGCTGGAGTTCATGGGCGTTGAACTCGACGACGCCGCCAATGCCGCCGCGCGGGCCAAGGAAGCGATCATCTCCAAATCCGCCGGTAAGGTCAAAGTCGTCGTCGTGCCGGCGAATGAAGAATTGGTGATTGCGCTCGACACCGCCGAGCTGATCAGCAAATAGCCGCCGCTCAACGTAGAACCGAACTTACGCCGCCCGCTCCCGCGGACGGCGTTTTTGTTGCTCCGATGAAAACTCGCTCTTGCATAGTCCCGTCCCGCGTATTAATTGAGGTGAACATGTACCACTTCAGTCCATATCGTGGCTGCTGATCGCCGCCTCATGTGCGTCCTGGCGCATCCGGACGACGAGTCCCTCGGCACCGGTGGTATCCTGGCCAAGTCCGCTGCTGACGGCGTCGAAACCACACTGATCACCGCCACTACCGGTCAGCGTGGACGCTACGGCCTCTCCGCAGAGCACCCGGGAATCGAGACGGTCGGCCGCGTGCGCGCCGGCGAATTACGTGCAGCGGCCGAAGTCCTGAACGTAAAGCACCTGCACATTCTTGGCTATCTGGACGGTGAACTGGATGCCGCGCCGCCCGCTGCCATCATTGCGGAAATCGCCGCCTTGATTCGTCGGCATCGGCCCCAAGTGGTTATCACGTTCGATCCCTTCGGCGCCTACGGCCACGTCGATCACATCGCCATTTCGCAATTCACCGGAGCCGCCATCGTGCAGGCAGCCGGCTCCGCTGCCGGCGTGCCCGATCCGCCGCACCAGGTGCAAAAGCTTTACTACTTCGTGAATTCCCAGCCCGTCTGGGATCTTTATCAGGCCGCCTTCAAGCAATTGACCTACAAAGTCGATGACGTCGTTCGCCAGGCGTCCGCGTGGCCCGACTGGTCGATCACCACTCGCATCGATACGTCTGCACATTGGCAGACAGTCTGGAATGCCATCCTTTGTCACAAGACGCAACTGACCATTTACGACAAATTGCGCGATCTTCCGGAGGCAGCTCATCTCGTGCTCTGGGGTCGGCAGGAATACTATCGCGCCTTCAGCCTCGTCAATGGCAGTCGCCGCGTCGAGCACGACCTCTTCGACGGCATCCCCTGATCCGGCACATGCTCCGTCTCGCGTGGCTCTCAAGAATGCGCCGAACATCGGTGTCGCGTCATCGTTTTACTTCAGCGGAAGATCATCGCGACCGACACTGTCGGGCATTGTGTCGCGGGCGTTTATGCTTGACATTAACCCTTGGGAAAGATAGGTTATCGGGCTATGGAGATACAGCTGGATACGATCACGGCTGATCCCAGTGAATTGGAATTGACAGCAGTTCCCGGAGACTTGGATCTCCGGCTGGAACTGGCCCAAGTCTTGTCCGCCGTGAACTATCGGCTGTCGGCCTGGCGCATCGAGGACGAGATATTCCTCAACGGCACAGTGGCTTATACAATCCAGTATACCTGTGCCCGCTGTCTCCGCGAGTTCGAGCAGGACTGCGCGTTGCCGCTGAATCTCGTACTGCAACTGGTCGCGGACGAGCAATCAGTGGCCGGGGAGGCTGAGGATGACGTCTTCGTTCCCATTGCCGCCTCCCGAACCGTCTACGTGCTCGATCAACATCTCCGCGACCTGATCGCGCTGGAGGTGCCGATGAAACCGATGTGCCGGGCGGACTGCCGCGGCCTGTGCCCGCGCTGCGGGACAAATTTGAACGACGGGCAGTGCGACTGCCGCAGCGAGCGGGAAGACCCCCGCTGGGACGCCTTGCGCAAGTTGAAAGAGAATTAGTTGAACGCTTAACCGTAAGAGAGAACCATGCCACTTCCAAAACGCAGACACTCGAAACAACGCGGCCGCAAGCGCCGCACCCACTACAAAGCGACGCTGCCGACTATGTCGGAGTGCAGCAATTGCGGCGAAATCAAGATGCTGCATCACATCTGCCCCGCCTGCGGCTTCTACCGCGGCGAGCAGATCCTGGAAGGAAAGGAAGCCTGATTCAGTTTTGACGCGACGCATTGCCGTTGACTGCATGGGCGCCGACCTCGGCCCGCTGCCCGCGGTAGCCGGCGCCGTCAGCTACCTGCAAACGCCGGGGAATGAAAACGATGCGATCGTCCTCGTCGGCGACGAACCGGTGCTGAAAGAGCACCTGGCGCAGATCGGCGTCGACGCTGCGCTCCCGATCTCGATCGCCCACGCCGATGAGACCGTCGGCATGGGCATGAATGCGACGGAAGCCCTGCGCAAGAAAAATTCCTCGATTGCCGTAGCGATGCGCATGCAGAAAGAAGGACTCGTCAGCGCCGTGGTCTCGGCCGGCCACACCGGCGCCGTCATGGCCACCGCCGTCTTGACGCTCGGTCGCATTCCCGGCGTCAGCCGCCCGGCCATCGCTGCCACCTTTCCCAACACCCATGACAGCGGTACCTTGGTGATCGACGTCGGTGCCAATGTCGACGTCAAACCGGAAAATCTGCTGCAGTTCGCCATGATGGGCGCTTCGTACTCGGAGGACATTCTCAAAGTCCGTTCACCCAAGGTCGGCTTGTTGTCGATCGGCGAGGAACGCAGCAAAGGCAACGAACTGGTGCTCGCCAGCCACGATCTGCTTAAGTCGGGTCCGTTCAACTTCGTCGGCAATGTCGAAGGCCGCGACGTACTCGAAGGCAAGTGCGACGTCGTCGTCTGCGACGGCTTTATCGGCAATATCATTCTCAAGTTTGCCGAATCGGTGAAGGTCCTGCTGGAAACCAAGATCCGCCGCCAGATCAGTTCCAATCTCTTCTCCAAAACTGGCGCTATCTTGATGGGGCCGTTCCTGCGGCGCATGCGCCGCTCGCTCGACTATGCCGAATACGGCGGCGCACCGTTGCTGGGGATCAACGGCAATTGCGTCATCGGTCACGGCAAATCCTCGGAGAAGGCGATCCGCAATGCCATCCGCGGTGCTGCCGAAATGATCTCAACCAATGTTACTGGTCACATCCAAAAACGAATCGAGAAAAGTTCCGCGAAGGCGGTTGAACAATGATGAAGTCAAAATTCTCGGCCCAGGTCGCTGGGCTTGGTGCCTACACTCCGGCCACGGTACTAACGAACGCCGATTTTGAGAAAATGGTGGACACCAGCGACGAGTGGATTACTTCACGCACCGGCATCAAGCGCCGCCACGTGGTCGGCGACTCCGGTGAAGCGACCTCCGACTTGAGCACGAAAGCGGCCGAGATGGCGCTGGCGGATGCCGGCATGAGTGCGGCCGACCTCGACCTGATCCTCGTCGGCACCGTCACACCCGATATGAAAACCCCCTCCAGTGCGGTGATCGTCCAGCGACGCCTCGGAGCCAAACGGGCTGCCGCCATGGACCTCAATGCTGCCTGTGTCGGCTACCTCTATGGGCTGACCACCGGCCGCGCTTTTATCGAATCCGGCATGTACGAAAACGTGCTGGTAGTCGGAGCGGAGACTCTCACCAGCATCACCAACTATCAGGATCGCGGCACCTGCGTCCTGTTCGGCGACGGCGCCGGGGCCACGGTGCTGACCCGCGCGGAGAACACGGGTCGGGGCATTCTGGCTTCGCATATCGCCGCCGATGGCAACCATGAAGGACTGCTCTTCGTCCGCGCCGGCGGCTCGCGCGAGAAAGTCACCACCGAAAACATGCACAACGGCGCGCTCTACATCAATATGAACGGCTCGGAAATCTACAAATTCGCGGTTCGCAATATGCAGGACTCCGCGGAAAAAGTGATTGCCGAAGCTGGGATCAAACCGGAAGAGATCGATCTGGTCATCCCGCATCAGGCCAACATCCGGATCATCGACTCGCTGCAAAGGCGTCTCAACGTGCCGGATGAGAAAATCTTCGTCAATATCGCCGAGTATGGCAACACATCCTCGGCGTCAATCCCCATCGCCATGACCGAAGCCAAGCAGCAGGGCCGCATGAAATCCGGCGACCTCGTGCTCCTCGTCTCCTTCGGCGGTGGCTTGGTCTGGGGCGCTGTGCTGGTGAGGATATAGCTTTGAACAAAACCGCATTCTTGTTCCCAGGGCAGGGCTCGCAGTATGTCGGAATGGCGCGCGATCTCTATGATCAGCACGAAGCCGTGCGCGCCCTCTATGCCGAAGCCTCGCTCCTGCTGGGCTATGACCTCGCTGAGGTCAGCTTTAATGGTCCCGAAGAACGCCTTAAGCAAACCGTCGTTACCCAGCCGGCAATTCTCACCCACTCGCTGGCGTGGCAGATCATCCTGGAACGGCAGGGAATCCGGCCCGACTACGCGGCCGGTCACTCGCTCGGCGAGTATTCGGCGCTCGCCTGCGCCGGCGTGCTCAGTCGCAAAGATGCGATCATTGCCGTCAACACACGCTGCAAGGCAATGCAGGAGGCCTGCGAGCAAAATCGCGGCACCATGGCCGCCGTCATGGGCGCCTCGCGGGAACAGGTGCTGCAGCTGGTAGAGCGACTCCAGTCTGAGGGCACGGTCGTACCGGCCAATTTCAACGCGCCCGATCAAATCGCCATCTCCGGCGACTTCGCGGCCGTCGAGAAGGCCGTGCCGATCGCCAAAGAATTCGGCGCCAAGCGCGCGCTCCTGTTGCCGGTCGGTGGCGCGTTCCACTCGCCCCTCATGGCAAGTGCAGCGGTCAAACTGGATGCAACCCTGAGTCAACTTCCGTTTCAACCCGCGGCGTTTCCGGTTATCGCCAATGTCACTGCCAAGCCGGAGACCGAGCCGCAGCGGATAAAACAATTACTCGTAAACCAGATTACCGCGCCCGTTCTTTGGGTCGACACTCTGGAAGAGCTGCGCCGCCTCGGCGTCACCCGCTTCGTCGAAATCGGACCGGGCAAGGTGCTTTCCGGACTCGTGAAACGGACACTGGGCGAGGTGGAAATCATCAACCTTGACAAAATTTCCGACTTTGATTTGGTTGCCGAGAAATTGTTGGAGGTCGTTTGACTCTGAATGGCAAAGTCGCCCTGGTCACAGGCAGCGCCCGCGGTATCGGGCGCGCGATCGTCGAGAAACTGATGACGCTCGGCTGCAAAGCCGTTGTCGCCGATGTGCTTGATGAGGCCGGGCAGGCTACCGTCGCGGAGCTGTCCGCCCGCGGCGAAATCAGCTATGTCCATTGTGACGTCACTGCCGGCGCCGATTGTCAGGCCGCGATCGACCATGCGCTCCAGCGCTTTGGTCAGCTCGATATTCTGGTCAACAACGCCGGCATCACCAAAGACACCTTGGTCATCAAGATGGACGAAGCGGCCTGGGATCGCGTGTTGAACATCAACCTGAAAGGCGCCTTCCTGATGTCGCAGGCGGCGGCCAAGGTCATGATGAAAGCGCGCACCGGCCGAATCATTAATATTTCATCGGTGGTCGGTCTGATGGGCAATTTCGGCCAGGCCAATTACTCGGCCTCCAAAGCCGGCCTGATCGGACTCACCAAATCTGTTGCGAAAGAACTTGCCGGACGCAATGTTACCTGCAACGCCGTCGCGCCGGGGTATATCCAGACCGAGATGACAGAGCATCTCTCCGACGCGGCCAAAGAAGCATTCTTAAGTGTCGTTCCGCTCAAACGACCCGGCCTGCCGGCCGATGTCGCCGCTGCCGTTGCGTTTCTCGCCTCGGAAGACGCGGCATACATTACCGGTCAGGTCTTGCAGGTCGACGGCGGAATGCTGATGTAATCGCGAAAGTAAACGCAAATGCAATTTATGAGGAGGATGTGCAATGGCGATTGATGTGGAAGCCAAGGTCAAGGAGATCATTGTTGAGCAGTTGAATGCCGACAAGGATGCCGTAGTGCCGACCGCCAAATTCGTTGATGATCTGGGCGCCGATTCGCTCGACACCGTCGAACTCGTGATGGCGCTGGAAGAAGCCTTCGGATTGGAGATCCCCGACGAGGAAGCCGAAAAGATCTCCACCGTCGGTGATGCCATCAACTATATCAAGACCCACGCCAAGGAAACGGCGTAGCTGCCACCACACGGCCGGAGAGTCTGAATTTGAGTATGAAACGTAAGGCCGTGGTTACCGGCCTCGGCATCGTCTCGCCGCTGGGAAATTCGAAAGAGGAGTTCTGGTCCGGGTTGCAGGCCGGCAAGTCCGGTGTCTGCGCCGTCGACCGCTTCGACACGTCCAACTTCGACAGCCGCATCGGCGCCCTCGTGCGCAATTTCGACGGCGCGGCCTACATGGACAAGAAGGAGCTGCGGCGCACCGACCTGATCCAGCAATATGCGCTTGCCGCGACCCAAATGGCGGTCGCGGATGCCGCCCTCGACCTGAACGCCATCGACCTCACCCGTATCGGCGTCGTCACCGGCTCCGGCATCGGCGGTATCCTCACCTTCGAAGACCAATGCTGGACCTACAAGGACAAGGGACCCTCTAAGGTCTCCCCCTTCTTCATCCCGATGATGATCATTGACATCGTTCCGGGACTGATCTCGATCAAGTACGGATTCAAAGGGCCGAACTACGCTACGGTCAGCGCTTGCTGTTCCTCCGCACACGCCCTCGCCGATGCCATGCGTATCATCCAGCGCGGCGAAGCGGATATCATCGTGACCGGCGGTGCCGAAGCGGCGATTACCCAAATGTCTTACGCCGGCTTCTGCCAGGCGCGCGCGCTGTCAACCCGCAATGATGATCCGGAGCATGCCTCGCGGCCGTTCGATGTCGACCGCGACGGCTTCGTTATCGGTGAAGGCGCTGCTATCATTATTCTTGAGGACGAAGAACACGCCCGCAAACGCGGCGTTCCGATCTACGCCGATCTGCTCGGCGCCGGCATGAGCGCCGACGCTCATCATATCACCGCGCCGGCACCGGACGGCAACGGCGCCGCCCGTTGCATGCAGACGGCCGTCCAGGACGCGGGACTGACCTTGGAGCAAATCGAGTACGTCAACACGCACGGTACGTCGACGCCGCTGGGCGATATCGCCGAAACCTCCGCGATTAAACGGGTATTCGGCGACCGCGCCCGCTCGCTGTTGGTGAACTCCACCAAGTCGATGATCGGACATATGCTCGGCGGGGCCGGGGCGATCGAAGCCGCTGCCACCGTCCTGCAGCTGCATCACGGCTTCGTCCACCCGACGATCAATATCCAAAATCAAGACCCGCAGTGTGATCTGGACTACCTGCGCGACGGCGGCCGCCCGGTGCCGATCAAGTACGCCATCAGCAATTCCTTCGGCTTCGGCGGCCACAATATCACGCTCACGCTCGGCAAGCACATGAATTCTGCAGGATGACGCATGAGGCGCTTGTTCGCGCGGCTATTCGGTAAACGTCCCGTTCGGTCGACACCATCGCCGCTCAGTTCGACTACCATCGCCGAGATCCAGCGCCGCATCGGGTACTCCTTCAACGACACCTATTACTTGACCAAGGCGCTCACCCATCGCTCGTTTCTGCGTGCCAACGAACCGCGCAATCTGCGATCCTACGAGCGTCTCGAATTCCTCGGCGATTCGGTGCTGGGCCTGATTGTTGCCGAAGAACTGTTCCAGAAATACCCCGACATGAGCGAAGGCAGTTTGACCAAGAACAAATCACTGCTGGTGAATAAAAAGGTGCTGGCACACACGGGCATGGAAATCGACCTCGGTAATTACATCCTGATGTCAGCGGACGAAGAGCGCGCCGGCGGCCGCACCCGCCCCTCGATCGTCGCCGATTGCCTCGAGGCGATGTTCGGCGCCGTCTACTTGGACGGCGGACTCGAACCGACCCGCCAGGTCATCAAGCGCCTGATCTCGCTCAATTTTGACGAAATCAGCGACTTCCTGTCGCTGCGCAACTTCAAGGGCGAATTGCTGGAACGCTTGCAAGCCGGCGGTGGCGGCTTGCCCAAGTACACGGTCTCGGACGAAGACGGCCCCGATCACCGCAAGGTGTTTACCGTCGAAGTCTTTGTCAGCGGTCGTCGCCTCGGCACCGGCCGCGGCGATTCCAAAAAGAGCGCCGAACAGCGCGCCGCCGAGAGCGCCCTGGCCGCGCTCGATGAACACGCATAGCCTGGAGGATCATCGTGAATATCGTCGTCTGCGTTAAACAAGTCCCCGAAATCGCGCTCGTCACCGTCGACGCGCAATCCGGCAAACTCAATTTGCCCGCCAGTCCCGGTATGCTCAACCCCTTCGATGCCTATGCCATCGAAGAGGCGCTGCGCCTCAAGGAAAAACACGGCGGCAGCATCTGGGCGCTTTCGCTCGGTGGCAAGGAAGCCGACTATGCGCTCCGCGAAGCCCTCGCGCTCGGCGTTGACGAAGCTGCCCATATCATGGATGAGGCCCTCGCCGCCGTCGACTCGATCGGCATCTCGTGCGCGCTGGCTGCCGGTATCAGAAAGATCGGCTCGGTCGATTTGGTCATTCTCGGCAAACAAGCGGTGGATTCCGATGCCGGCACTGTTTCCTCGGCACTCGCCGGTTTTCTCGGCTGGCCGCAAATCATGTTCGTCCGCAAAATCGACGCGATCGACGGTGGCAGACTCACAGTCGAACGGATGACCGACGACGGCTTCGACAAAGTCGCGGCGCCGACTCCCGCGGTAATCTCCGTCGTTAAGGAGATCAACGAACCCCGCCTACCGTCTCTGAAAGGGAAGATGAACGCCAAGAAGAAAACCGTCGCGGTTTACAAAGCTGCTGATCTGGGACTTGACTTGGCTTTGCCCGTCTTCGCATCGAGCAGCACCGTCTCGAAAGCTGCCAATCCTCCGGCTCGCCCGAAAGGGGAGATTCTCACCGGCGCGACGCCGCAAGAAATCGCGAACAAGCTGTTCACTAAGCTGCGCGAGAATCAAGTTCTCTGACCAAAGTCATCGCTTTCATTGGCCATTGGTTTGACAAGGACGGATCGCCGCAAGCTGATCCGGCCTTTCCACGTCTACTATATGTATAGAATTGAAATGTCGCAGGAACTGCGACGGAACCATAAGTTATTCTATGGCAATATGATACGCTTGACGCTATCGTGTTTTTCAGTGCCGACGCAAAAAATGCTTGACAAGGTATGAGAACCGGTTTAGCTTAAAGCACAGCCAAAGATGTGCGTCGCTTTGTCCCCTGCATTTCTTTGACCGCACTAAGTTGATAACAGCTAACTATTTGGAGGCAGTAGGCATGAACCTGCTAAAGCTACTGACAGTGGTAGTCTTCGCGGCCTCGATATTTCTGCTCCTCCCCGCTGCCGCTCAGGCGGTGGACCATCCCTGGGACGACCGTCCTACGGATACGACCACGGTGGGTTGGAAACCGCAGAGTGGTTCCACCGACACCCCGCGCCCGAATACGCCCGTCATCACGAGAATTTTCGAATGGACACGATTCTTCATTCTCGAGGTGAGAAGCGTCTTTATCGGCGGCGAGAGGAATGATACGAGCGTGAAGCCAACGACCGGCTCGAACAAACGGATCGACTCGCCGGTCAAGAACAGGAAAACTAAGTAGCAACGTTTTTGTCTGGATGAGCAGAATCGGTAATGCGACAGACACGGCGGACAAACTTAAAGCAATCCACATCCTGATCGGCGAAAATAAGTTTGTCGCGGCCCGGGAAGAGTTGGGGAAGCTGGCTCCAATCATCGAGTCAGAGCCCTCTTCGGTGACGGCGGGAGAATATCTATATCTCCAGGCGGCGGTCGACCTTCCGACCAAACCGCCGTTGGAGGTGCTGGCTGTCGCCACCAAGGCCTATGCCCTTGTCGCTGCGACCGCCGAAAACCTGCTCATCGGACGCATTCAGGCCCTCATCGGCAAGCTCCATGTCGCCCTCGGTGATCTCGCCCAGGGCGAAGCTTTTATCCGCGATGCCATCAGCTCCTTCCGCCGCATCGGCCACGATGACGACCTGGTCAGCGCCTACAACCGCCTCGCGCAGATTTATTTCATTCGCGGCGAGTTTCGGCTGGCCGACAAGTTCCTCGCCGAGTCGATCGAGCTGGCCGGACGCCTGGCGGTGACCTCCGACGTCGCTCTCAACCGCGCCCGCGGCAACCGCGCGCGGGTCCAGATTCTTATCGGTCAATGGGACGAAGCGCTCCTGACCCTGAAAGATTGTGTCACCTTCAGCCACAGCACCGAGGCCGGTCCTTCCGAGGCGCGCAATCTGCTTTCGCTCGGCTATGTGCTCTACCTGAAGGAGAATTTCTCCGATGCCCGCCGCACCCTCGATCTGGCCTATGACGTGATCAAACGGCTCGATCTGGTGCGCGAACGCTCGATCTATCATGAATACATGGGCGAGCTGCTCGCCGCGATGGGTGATACCCGTATGGCGCGTCAGCACTACTCGTACGCCCTCGAAATTGGTCACCGCATCGCCCCCGAGAGTGCCATTATCAGCCAGACCGAGCGCCGCCTGGCTGAACTCGAATACAACTCGGGCAACTACGCCCTGGCCGGCGATCATGCCCGCCGCGCACTTCAGGTCGCCGAGCATGTCGGGGAAGTCATCGAAATTGCCGGCGCCAAGAAGATTCTTGGAGCGTTGGCCGCTGCCAACGAGAATTTTGCCGAAGCCCTCAAGTCGTTCGATGATGCGGTGCAGCTCCTCGAAGTCGCCGGCGAAGTGCGTGAACTCGCCTACGCCGACTATGTCGCGGGTAAGTCTCTGATCAAGTCGAGCGCTCACCACCAGCTTGGCCTGCGCTATCTCAATAGTGCGATTCGCCTCGCCGAACAACTGTCGCTCACTTGGCTTAAGATTCACGCGCACTATCAGATGGCGGCACTGGCCTATGAAGCCAAAGACTTCGACGGTGCTCTCAACTACCTCGAAGCCTGCGAATCGCTGGCGCACCAATTCCAGGACGACCGCGCCATCGAAGAGTGCCGCATTCTCCGCCTGGCGATCGAAGACGACATGGTTGATGCCGGGCTCTCCAACGAAAACGAATTCAGCTTGTTCAGCTCATTTCTGACCGCGAGCGAGTACGGCAGCCTCAAGAGCGGTTCCTTGGAGGACAGCTTGCGCGTGCTGCGCGACAAGGTCGGCGGTACCCGCGCTTTTATCTTCTCCTACGACTCTCAGCAGAATTGCTTTGAGACGCTGGCCGCGCTCGACTTCGACACGACCATCTTGCAGAAGGTTGCCAAGTCGCTCGCCAACGGCCGCGGCGGTTCGCTGCCGTTGGATCGGCCCTTGCTGGTAACGCACCTGACCACCGATCGCAAGCGCATGTTCGACTATCTCGGCGCCGGCGATCAACTCGGGGCGTTCATCTCGATCCCGATTCAGCTCTCATCCGAAGTTGCCGGTCTCGTCTACATCGACCGCATCGGCGCGCGTTACGCCAACTTCACCAAATCCAACCTCGATTTTGCCATCGCCTTCTCCGATATCCTGGCTTTCAAATCGTCGGAAGAGCAAAAACGCCGGCTGGCCCAGGACAACCGCCGGCTCAAAGACCAGTTGCAGAAACAACTGGCCTTCCCGAATATCATCACCGCCAGTCACGACATGCTCGATATCCTCGATCGTGTCCTGCAGGTCAAGGATTCATCGATTTCGATTTTGATCGAAGGTGAAACCGGCACCGGCAAGGACCTGCTGGCCAAGGCGATTCACTATAACTCTAATCGCAAGGACCGCCGCTTCGTTTCGGTCAACTGCGCCGCGCTGCCGGAAACTCTGCTCGAATCGGAGCTCTTTGGCTACAAGCGCGGGGCCTTCACCGGCGCCGAAGGCGAGAAGGTCGGCCTGTTTGAAGAAGCCGACGGCGGCACCTTCTTCCTGGACGAAATCGGCGATATGCCGCTCTCGATTCAGGTTAAACTGCTGCGGGTGATCGAGGAGAAAGAGGTCGTGCGGCTCGGCGAAACCGTCCCGCGCCGCGTCGATGTGCGCGTCATCTCGGCCACGAACAAAGATCTCAAAACGATGATGGAACACGGCCAGTTCCGCCAGGATCTCTACTATCGCCTCTCGACCTTCGGTTTCCGCCTGCCGCCTCTGCGCGAGCGCCGCGAGGATATCCCGCTGCTGCTCCGGCATTTCGTCCAGAAATTCGATCCGGAAGTGCGCCTCGAACCGGAGGCCTTCAACTGCCTCGCTGACTACGATTGGCCCGGCAACATCCGCGAGCTGGAAAACGAGATTAAGAAACTGGTGTTGTTGGCGGGCGAGAAGAAAACGATCTCATCCTACATGATCTCCCACCGCATTACCGATCGCGCTAATGCCTCCGCCGGCACGCGCACCGAAGCGAACGGCAGTTTTTCACTCTACGAGTATCTCAACCGCCTCGAACGCGAATACGTCCTCAAGGCGCTGCGCGACTCCGGCTGGGTCAAAAAGCACGCTGCCGAGAAGCTCTCGATCCCTGAGTCGACCCTGCGTCTGAAGATGAAGCAGTATCATCTGACGCAGGAATAACCACTCCAATCTCCTTCTC
>JADYYF010000099.1 GCA_020853795.1 Candidatus Zixiibacteriota bacterium | reverse complement strand
TGAACGACCCCGAAGATCAGGCGACCTATTTCGTCGATATTCCTGATTTTGCGGCCAGCGTGAAAGATGTCCAGGTGCAGCGGGGGATCGGCAGTTCGCTTTACGCGGATGCATCCTTTGGGGGCACAGTCAATATTGTCTCGGCGGGAATCGAACAGTCGCGCAGCATTTCGCTGGCTACCGGTTACGGCGGATTCTGGGACGATGGCCGCTGGGTCGGCGATATGCAGAAGCAAGCGGTAGAGTATCGTTCCGGCCTGATCGACGGCCGCTGGAACTTCGCCGGACGCTACTCTCGCCAGCTCTCCGATGGCTACCGCCGCAATTCGTGGTATGACGGCTGGGCGTATCAGCTCTCGCTGTCACGTCTCGATCCGCGGATGACGACGACTGTCAATGTTTACGGCGGTCCGATGCAAATGCACCTCGCCTACTACGGCATTTCGCGCGAGCAACTTGCCAGCGACCGCCGTTTCAACCCGCTAACGTATGACAACGAGACCGACAATTTCAATCAACCGCATTACGAGCTGCATAATACCTACGAGCTGAGTCCCAATGCCTCGCTGCAGAACACGTTCTTCCACATCCACGGTGACGGCTACTATGAGCAGTATCGCGACGATCGCAGTTTTGCCGACTACAACATTCCGGCAACGATCATTACCAATCCTGACGGGGACTCGATCGGTGCAATTTCTTCCGGGGATCTCGTCCGGCAGCAGCACGTCCGCAAAAATCAGTGGGGCTGGAATCCGCGACTCGAGTTCCAGCAAAAGCAGGGTGCTCTCAGCATCGGCGGCTCATTCTACTATTTCGAGTCTGACCACTGGGGACAAGTTGTTTGGGCCGAGGGCATCACGAACGCGATCGATCCGCGTCATCGCTACTATGAATATTTTGGGGAGAAGTGGTTCGGCTCGCTCTACGCGGTACAGAGCCGCCGCCTCGGCGAGCGGCTGACTGCCAATGCCAGTCTGCAATTGCGTCATCAAGACTACAGCTTTAAACAAAATCGGCTGGGCGCTTTTGCCGGCTATGCGTATGACATTGACTGGACCTTCCTTTCGCCGCGCCTGGGCTTCAGCTATGCGCTTACGCCGGCGGTGAATTTGCTGGCGAGTTACTCGCTGTCATCGCGTGTCCCGGCCGATTGGGAGATTTATGATGCCGGCGATCCGTACGCCTTTCCGTCGCTGCAAATCAAGGCGATCCGGCGCAGCGGCAGTGATTCCACGATTGTTTTCGGCGATCCGACCGCCCAATCGGAGCGCGTTCACAACTTCGAGCTCGGTCTGAACTGGCGAACGCAATCCAGTGCGCACACCGTGAACCTGTTTTGGATGGATTTCGCCAACGAGATCGTGCCGTATGGCGGACTCAATGACCTGGGACTTCCGATCACCACCAACGCCGACCGCTCCGTGCACGCCGGGATCGAACTCTCGACCACAAACGCCATCGGTCGAATCTTGCAGCTGACCGGGAACTTCTCGTACAACTACAATCGGATCAGAGATTTTGCCGTCGCTGAGGCTGTCTACGACAATGACACTGACTGGAATTATCTCGAAAGCCGCTCTGTTTCTTACGACGGCAAGAAGATTCCCGGATTCCCTGAGTATATCGGAAATCTAATCGCCGAGTATCGCCGACCTCGTTTCAATGTCACATGTCGCGGTCGGATGATTGGGCGCATCTATGTCGAGAATGACAACGTGCGCGAGCTTTCGATCGATCCATACTTTGTAGCGGCCGTTTCCGCCGGGATTACGTTGGGTGAAATCGCGGATCTGGGTCGCCTCGAACTCGCAGCGCGGGTCGACAACGTGCTCGATCACAAGTATGAGGTTTCCGGTTACGGCGGCGCGACTCGATTCCGCGACGTTCCCGACCAGCATTGGTCGGAGTACATCCCGGCGGCGGGACGCTCACTTTTCACTACCTTGCGGCTGGAACTTGAGTAGGCCTTGGCGCTCGTCGACACACTGATCATCGCCGCGTATTTGCTCGGCATCATCGTCTTTAGCCTCTGGCGCCGACCGGCCCCCAGCGATAGTGCCGTCGAATACATGCTGGATGGTCGCCGCCTGACGTTGCCTGCCTTTGTTGCCACACTGGTCTGCAACTGGTACGGCGGAATACTTGGTGTCGGCGAGTATTCCTATCGCTACGGGGTTTCCAATTGGTTTGTCTTTGGTTTACCGTACTATCTCGGCGCTTTGCTCTTTGCGTGGCTGCTGGCGGCCAAGGCACGCCGTACCGAGTTCATCACGATTCCCGATCGCCTCAACCAGTATTATGGCCGTCCCGCGGCGATTCTTGGCGCCGTAGTCGTCTTCGGCTGGACTCTGCCGACTGCTTACATTCTGATCTTGGGGGTGCTCGGACAGGCCTTCTTCGGCTGGCCGAAATCGATCGGTATCGTCATCGGCGCGGTCATCGTTACAATCTATGCCTTCATTGGCGGCTTCCGTACGCTTGTCCGCGCCGACATCTGGCACTTTCTCTTCATGTACCTTGGCTTCGTGGTGATCTTCATCGCGCTGGTTGCCGGTTACGGCGGCCAGGATTTTCTTACCTCCCGTCTCCCGGAAACCCATTTCCAGTGGCACGGCGGCAACAGCGCCTGGTTCATTATCGTCTGGTATTTCATCGCGCTGTCGACTCTGGTGGAGCCGTCGTTTTTCCAGGCTTGCTATGCCGCCCGCGATGAAAAAACAGCCCGCCGCGGAATTCTCGTCTCGATCCTCTGCTGGTTTGTTTTTGACATGCTGACCACGACCTGCGGGCTCTACGCACGAGCCATCCTGCCCCCCGACATTGATCCCGTTTCCGCCTTTCCGCTGCTGGGGCAGGAGGTGCTGCCGGCCGGGCTGTTCGGGATCTTTGCCGTTTCGCTGATTGCGACTGTTATCTCCACCGCTGATTCATACCTGTTTATCGCCGCTTCGACGGCCGGCAAGGACATTTTCGCGCGCTGGCGGGATATGAATGATGAGATTATTAATCGCTACACCAAATGGGCGCTGATCGGGTCGGCAGTTCTAACCGTCGTGATTTCCGCCCTCTTCGAGTCGGTGGTGACAGTCTGGTACGGCTTTGGCTCGGTCGGGACGCCGATTCTACTGGTTCCGCTGCTGACGACTTTTGTTGGCAATCGCGTCATGAGTGGTCGGGCGGCCGTTGTCGCGATGGTGCTCGGAGGACTGGCTTCCACGGTCTGGCTCGGCACGGCGCAACTGACCTGGGACGGCGCCTACGCGCTCGGTATCGAGCCGATCTTTCCCGGTTTGGCGGCATCTCTTCTAGTTTACCTGGTCAGTGGTCGGCGGCGGCCGTCGTACCTTCCCTAATTGCTTAACATTTGTCGCGGATTTCCGTAAGTTGAACGCATGATCATGCTTCCCCTCCTTCAGACTTCCACCGGAGAAATTCTGCTATTTGCGGGCTGTCTCTTGACGATGTTGATCGGCGTTGCCGGGGTCATCGTGCCGGTCATTCCGGGCTTACCGTTGATCTGGACTGCGATGGCCATCTTCGGCTATTTCACCGGCTACGCCTATCTGTCGGGCGAGTTTCTGGTCTATTCCGGCATTGCGGTGGCCGTGATCTGGATCCTGCAGCATTTCGTGCAGGTATATGGCGCAAAAAAGTGGGGCGCTTCGCGCTGGGGGATGCTCGGCGCTTTTGTTGGCATGGTGATCGGACTGTTTGTCGGCTCGCTCGTCGGGGTGATCATCGGACCGCTTGTTGGAGCAGTGATCGCCGAGCTACTGGTCGGAAAATCGGTGGCGGCGTCCCTCAAAGCCGGTGCCGGGACCTTTGTCGGGTTTGCCTTCGGCGCTGTAGTTCAGCTTATCGTATCATTCGTATTGATCGGGATCTTCCTTTACCGCGTCTTTGTAGCCTGAAGCCCGCCGGATCTCTGTCTGCGACTAAGTGGACTCCGGCCGCGAGTGCCCGAAAGCAAGATGGTCTGACGAAGTCTCCAATCCGAGTTGAGCCTTAGTTTGAAGGTCCCCGACGACTCGCAAAATCTCAGAGACTGACCCAATCAGGGCATTGTCGGTGACGCATGCCAATCTCAAGATTCCGGCGGGGTCGATGATAAATCGCGCGCGCTGACTGAAGCCGGACTCCATAAGCACGCCGTAATTGCGCGCAATATCGTTGGATAGATCCGAGATCAGCGGAAAGCCGATCTGGCCGAAGAAGTGTTCGATCGCATTCAGGTGGGTGAAATGCGAGTCAACCGAGCAGCCAATGACTTCGGCATTCAGTTCTCGAAACCGCGGGTACATCTCAAGGTATGATTGCAACTCACGCGAAAATTCGGAAGTGAAGTCAAGTGGATAGAAGAAGAGCACCAACCATCGGCCGCGGAAGTCAGACAGACGGATTTCACGGAACCGCTTGTTTGGCATGACGGCAACTCCGCAGAACTCGGGGGCCGGTTGACCGACTTGCATGATACCTCCGGCGCAGAGCCGTACGGCAACTGCCTGATCAGGATAGACAGAGGCAGCCCCTTAGTCAAGGCGAACTTGTACAGGAATGTCGATGAAGACCGGCGTAGAATGAAATCGAGGCCATTGCCTCAATCGGCGCCGGAGTCGTAGTGCTTGGAGCCATCGAGGCCAAGCGTCTCGTCGCCCGGCTGCCAGCCGGCGCCGGTCAGTTCGCCGGTTTGAATTGCTTTCAAGGTGCGCAGGGTTTCGTCAATCGAGCGTCCGATTGACGTGTCGTTCACCACAATCGACTTGAGCACGCCGTCGGGATCAATGATGTACGTGCCGCGCAGACTGAACGCATCGTGCACAAGGACATTGTAGGACCGCGATATGTTTTTGGTGACATCGGACAGGAGCGGGAACTTGATCTGGCCGAGTTCTTTCTCGATCCAGGCGAGATGAGCAAAATGCGAGTCGACGGAGCATCCGAGCAGGTCGGCGCCGACATCCTTGAATTTGTTGAAGGCCAGCGAGAAAGCGCGCACTTCCGTCGGGCAGACGAAGCTGAAGTCGAGCGGGTAGAAAAAGAGCACCAGCCACTTGCCCCGGTAATCGTCCAGGGTAACCTTCTTGAATGTCTTGTCCGGCATGACGGCCATGCCTTTGAAGTAGGGCGCTCGCTCATCAATCTGCATCTTGCCTCCGGTTTAAACTCCGCTCGCCAATTGCCCCTGAACCTACCATCGTGAGGTGCCGTAGTCAAGCCGAATTCCGGAGGCGCGGCGCGGGCAAATCCGCTTGACAAAACGGCGGGTCAGGGTAGCTTTCCCAGCACGATTGACCCAAACCAAGGAGAGCGTATATGCAACCGGTATTGGAATACATTGACAAGAATCGCGGCAAGTTCGTCACCGATCTCGTCGACCTGCTCAAGTATCCGTCGGTCTCGGCGGACTCCAATTTCAAGGAAGACGTCCAGCGCTGCGCCGAATTTGTTAAGGCGCGATTTGAAACCGCCGGACTGAAGGCGCAGATCTTTCCGATCAAGGGCCACCCGATCGTCTTTGCCGAATACAACAATCCGGCCAACAAGCGCACGCTCCTGATCTACGGGCACTACGATGTCCAGCCGGTCGATCCGCTCCATCTCTGGAAGAACCCGCCCTTCGAACCACACATCGACGGCGAAACCATCTATGCGCGCGGCGCCACTGATGACAAAGGCCAGTTTCTGATTCACCTGTTGGCAGCGGAGTCATATCTGAAAGCCGGCAAGGAATTGCCGGTGAACCTGAAGTTCCTCATCGAGGGGGAAGAGGAGATTGCTTCCAACAATCTGGAACACTTCATCAAGGAACACCATGAATTGCTCAAGGCCGACGGCGTGATTGTCTCCGACACGGCGATGTATGGCCGCGGAATTCCAGCCATCACTTACGGACTGCGCGGCATCGCCGCTGCCGAAATCAAGGTGGTCGGACCGGACAAGGACCTGCATTCCGGGTCGTTCGGCGGCTCGATTGCCAATCCCGTGGTGGAGCTGGCGCGGATAGTCGCCAAGCTCCATGACGACAACAAGCATGTGCTCATTGACGGCTTCTACGACAAAGTGCGCGAGGTCGAAGGCTGGGAGCGCGAGATGTTTACCTCCCTCAAATATGAGGAAAGCGAGCATCTGCGCAAGACCGGTTCACCATCCACGGTCGGCGAGAAGGGCTACTCGACCCTGGAGCGCGTCTGGGCGCGTCCCACCTGCGAAATCAACGGCATCTACGGCGGCTATGCCGGTGAAGGCAGCAAGACCATTGTGCCGTCCTGGGCCGGCTGCAAGGTAACAATGCGGTTGGTACCGGATCAGACGCCGGAGGATATCCTTGCGAAATTCGAGAAGTATGTTCACAAGATCGCGCCGGCCACGGTGAAGGTTGAGGTGAAGAAGTTAGGTGGTGCCAAGCCGGCGATCGTTGCACGCGACAACTTTATGGTGAAGGCGTGCGTTGATGCGCTTGAGAAGGGCTTTGGTCGCAAGCCGGTGTTTATTCGCGAGGGCGGGTCGATTCCGATTGTTAACACGTTTAAGGAAGAACTCGGGCTCGATACGCTGCTTCTGGGCTTCGGCCAGCAAGACGACAACGCCCATTCACCGAATGAGAAATTCTCGCTCGAGGATTTCCATCAGGGCATCGTCACCGTCGCGCACCTGTTCGGGTTGCTTGGGCATGGATCTCGGGCTTAAGGACAAAGTTGCGTTGGTTGCCGGTGCCTCGGCGGGCATCGGCAAGGCGATTGCTGCCGCGCTGGCACGCGAAGGGGCACACGTCGCGATTTTGTCGCGGCGGAAGGCCAATGTCGCAACAGCCGCAAGGCAGATTCTGGATGAGACCGGCGCGAGCGTTATTCCGTTGGTGTGCGATGTCACACGGAAGGCGGCCATTGAAGCTGCGGTGCAAAAGGTCAACGCCAAGTGCGGACCGATTGACATCCTGGTCTGCAACGCCGGCGGGCCGCCGATGCGCCGTTTCCTCGATATAAAGGCCGCCGATTGGGACAGCGCGTATGCACTCAGTCTGAAGTCGACGATTATGCTTTGTGCCGCAACGGTCCCGGCGATGATCAAACAGCGCTGGGGTCGGATCATCAACATTACTTCGATCGTAGCCCTGCAGGCCAGCGAGACGCTAATGCTTTCGAGCACCATGCGTCCGGGGGTTCACGGATTCACCAAAGCTCTGTCCAACGAACTGGCACCCCACGGCATTACGGTCAACGTCATCTGTCCAGGGTACACCCGGACGGAGCGGCTCGAAGAACTGGCGGCTGCGACGAACAAGGCCACGGGCAAGTCCGTCAAGAACATCTACGCCGGTTGGGAGCAGATGATTCCGGCCGGACGCCTGGGTCGACCCGAGGAATTGGGTGATCTGGCGGCTTTCCTCGCCAGTGAGCGCGCCGGCTACATCACCGGCGTCGCTGTCAATATCGACGGCGGGTTTGTCAAATGTATCTGATCGCGGGCTGACTTGACCGAACATAGGACGCGCTTCCTCTATCCGGTGATCGTCATCGGACAATTGATTGCCGGCGGCACGTTTCCCGTCGCCAAACTCGCGCTCAACGATTTCGACCCGTTTACGCTGGCGTTTACTCGCTTTCTGATCGCCTCCAGCGCCATGCTGATCATCGCCCGCCTGACCGGCCGCCTGAGGCGGATCGAACGCGCCGATTGGTGGAAGCTGTTCTTCATCGGCCTGCTGGCGATCCCATTGAACCAACTGCTATTCCTGTACGGCCTGAAATACACTACGGCCGGCCGGTCGGCGCTCTATTACGGCGCCACCCCGGTATTCGTTTTTCTGCTGGCAATTTGGTATCTCAAGGAGAAGGCGACGATTCGCAAGGTGCTCGGGATTGTTGTCTCGTTTGCCGGTGTCGCTGTGATACTGCGCGCCGGGCGTTTCGATGCCGAAATCCTGCTCGGCGACATTCTGGTAATTCTCGCCGTGATCGCCTGGGCGGCTTACACGATTCTCGGCAAACCGATGATCCAGAAGTACGGCGCTCTGACGACGACCACCTGGGCGCTGACCATCGGAACGCTCCAGTACTTGCCCTTTGGCGCCTACTTCGCTGCTCGCTTTGACTACTCCGGCGTTTCCACGACCGGGTGGTTGTCACTCCTCTACATCGCGATTCTGACTTCCGTGATTTCGTACACGATCTGGTACTGGGCGCTCGGCCGCATGGAGGCCTCCAAATTGGCAATATTCCAGAATCTGCAGCCGATCATTGCTGCGATCCTGGCCGTTGTGCTGGTCGGCGAATCGCTGGGATTTGATTTCTATCTGGGTGGCGCGCTGGTTATCATCGGCGTGTTGCTGACCCAGCGCGGGTGAGCGGTGCGAGTTGCGATCGCAAATTAGACAGCGTGCATTAACTCGACCAGCTGATCTGCGGCAGCTCGCAAAGTCGCCAAATGCTCGCCGGCAGTTACTTCCGGCGTCACATCGATATCCAGATGAAGGGGGATGCGAGGAGCGATCGACAGGAATGCTGCGAGCCGATGCCAGTCCACCAGTCCGGTAAACATCATGCGATTACGAGGAGTGCGCCGATCAGTGTCGGCCAATTGCAGCGCCAGAATGCGGCTCGCCTGCGTTTCGAGAAAACGATACGGCGGCTTCCCCGAGAGCAGATCCAGTGCGGGATTATAGCAGACACCGAGGCGCGGTGATTGAAACTCCTCCAGCGCCGCCTCCAGCGTCTCCAGTGAGGCGGAGTCGATCAGATTCTTGAGCAGCAGATTGATTCGCATATTCTCGGCGGTTTCGATCAGATCGGTCAGCGCCGCGAGAGCCGAACTTGTGTCGCTGCCATGGCGGGTCGGCAAGGCATGCGTGACGCTCAAGACGATTGCGCTGCAGCCAAGGACCTGCGCGGCATGCATGGCATTAGCAATTGCGCAGACCGCGCCCATGCGGGTCTCGCCATGCGTGCAGGTGATATCGTAGTCCGATCCGAACGGCACGAACAAGAGGGAGTAGCTGAGATCAAATCGCTTTGCTTCAGCAATCAACTGCAGTCGACCGGTGGCCTTCTCGTAGCTGCAGTGCGCGGTATCCCGATTCAGTGCCAGCGTCCGAAAGCCGGCGGCGGCGACGGCCTGATACCAGTCCGCAACATTGATTTGCCGGTCGATATTGGTCGATATACAGAATTCCATTGGCTCCATAATGTCCGCCGGCGCCATGGAGTCAAGAACAAATTGACTTGCTCCCGCTGCTCGTGTACTTTTCGCCCAGCGAGAGGAGTCGTAATGAAGGTCCGCAACTACAACAAGGTCGAAAAGCGGGATGCTTTCCGCAATGAGAAGTCCACCGGAGTCTCAGTCCGGGTGGCCATTTCCGTTGAGGACGGCGCTCAGCAGCTCGCCATGCGGGTGATTGAGATCGATCCGGGTGGATTTACCTCGATGCACACGGAACCGCATGAACAGGCGATTTTCGTCACGAAAGGGGCAGGACTGGTGACCGACGGCAAACGCGAATGCCGCCTCGCACCCGACGACGTTCTTTTTATTCCCGCCGAGCAGGAACACCAGATCAAGAATACCGGCGACGGCCGATTGATCTTGATCTCATCCATACCGCAATGTCAGAGTTGAATACTACCGCCATCTGACGCACACAAAATCGCCGCCCGGTCGATCCGACCCGGCGGCGGTGTCTT
>JADYYF010000098.1 GCA_020853795.1 Candidatus Zixiibacteriota bacterium | reverse complement strand
TCATTCTGCAAGCGACCGATGCCTGTGGTGCAACCGATCTGGATACAGCGGTCGTCAATGTGACGCTGAATCAGGCTCCGGTTGCGGACGCGGGGAGAGATTCGACATTGACGCAGTGTACACCGGCGCAGATTTGCTGGCCGGCTTCGTGCAGTGATCCGAACGGCAACCTGTCGACCTGCCAGTTGGTGAGCGGGCCGGGGACGTATAACGGAACGAATATCTGCTTCACGCCGGCTTCGTCGGGGACGTACACGTTTGTCCTGAAGGCGACCGATGCCTGCGGCGCTACCGACTATGACACTTCGGTGGTCAATGTGACGCTGAATGTGGCACCGGTTGCGGATGCGGGACGGGACTCGACGCTGTTCCAGTGCGCGCCGGCGCAGATTTGCTGGCCGGCATCGTGCACCGATGCGAACGGTAACCTGTCGACTTGCCAGTTAGTGAGCGGGCCGGGGACGTATAATGGAACCAGCATTTGCTTCACTCCGGCTGCGAGCGGGACGTACACGTTTGTCCTGAAGGCGACGGATGCCTGCGGCGCTACCGACTATGACACTTCGGTGGTCAATGTGACGCTGAATGTGGCACCGGTGGCGAATGCCGGCCGTGATTCGACGCTGTTCCAGTGCACACCGGCGCAGATTTGCTGGCCGGCATCGTGCACCGATGCGAACGGTAACCTGTCGACTTGCCAGTTAGTGAGCGGACCGGGGACCTATAACGGCACGAATATTTGCTTCACACCGGCCGCGAGCGGGACATACACGTTCATCCTGCAGGCGACCGATGCCTGTGGTGCGACCGATCTGGATACGGCGGTGATCAATGTCACTCTCAATCAGGCGCCGGTAGCAAACGCGGGGCGCGATTCGACGCTGTTCCAGTGCGCGCCAGCGCAGATTTGCTGGCCGGCCTCGTGCAGTGATCCGAACGTCAACCTGTCGACCTGCCAGTTGGTGAGCGGGCCGGGGACGTACAATGGAACGAATATCTGCTTCACGCCGGCAGGTGCGGGTGTGTTCACGTTTGTGTTGCGCGCGATGGATGCTTGCGGGGCGACGGATTACGACACGGCGGTGGTAACGGTGACGCTGAATCAGCCGCCGGTGGCGACGTTGGGTAACGACACAACGGCGTTCCAGTGCGCCAGCGGGCAAATCTGCATTCCGGCAGCGTGCTCCGATCCTGACGGGAATCTGTCGACTTGCCAGTTGGTGAGCGGTCCGGGGAGTTACGGCGGTTCGAGCGTGTGCTTCACGCCGGCAGGCGCGGGTGTTTACACGTTCGTCCTGAAGGCGACGGATGCGTGCGGGGCGGTCGATTATGACACGGCGGTGGTGACCGTGGCGGTGAACAATCCGCCGGTGGCAAACGCCGGACGCGATTCGACGCTGTTCCAGTGCGCGCCGGCACAGATCTGTATCGCGGCCGGTTGCAGCGACCCGAACGGCAACCTGACCAACTGCGAATTGACCTCCGGCCCCGGAGTACTGAACGGCGGCGGGATTTGTTTCACGCCGGCAGCATCGGGGACCTACACGTTTATCGTGAAGGCGACGGACGCCTGCGGCGCGATAGACTATGACACGTCGGTAGTGAATGTGACGCTAAATGTTGCGCCGGTGGCGAATGCCGGGCGCGACTCGACGCTGTTCCAATGCGCACCGGTGCAGATTTGCTGGCCGGCTTCTTGCAGCGATCCGAACGGCAATTTGTCCAGCTGCCAGTTGCTGAGCGGGCCGGGGACCTACAACGGCACCAATATCTGCTTCACACCGGCGGCGAGCGGCGTGTACACGTTCATCCTGCAGGCGACGGACGCCTGCGGCGCGACCGATCTGGATACGGCGGTCGTCAATGTGACGCTGAATCAGGCGCCGGTGGCGAACGCCGGACGCGATTCGACGCTATTCCAGTGTGTACCGACGCAGATTTGCTGGCCGGCATCGTGCAGCGATCCGAACGGCAACCTGTCCACCTGCCAGTTGGTGAGCGGGCCGGGAACCTACAACGGAACGAGTATCTGCTTCACACCGGCAGGCGCGGGTGCGTTCACGTTCATCCTGCAGGCGACAGATGCCTGCGGTGCGATCGACCTGGATACGGCGGTCGTAACCGTATCGGCGAACTCGGCGCCGGTGGCGAGCTGTCACGGCGATACCACGATCTTTGCCTGCAATCTCAACCAGATTTGCCTGGGCGGATTCGGGGCGACCGATCCGAACGGCAATTTGAGCGGCACGACGGTGACGGGTGGGACACTGAACGGCAGCCAGGTGTGCTTCACGCCGGTGGCGGGGGCCAATACGATTCGGCTGATCGCGACAGACGCCTGCGGTTTGGCGGATACTTGCCAGACAGTCGTGACGGTGATCTTGAATGCGGCGCCGGTGGCAAACGCCGGTCCGGATCAAAACCTGAATTGTCAGAGCCCGAGCCAGCAGGTGTGCTGGCCGGCCAGTTGCAGCGACGCGAACAATAATCTGAGCGACTGTCAGTTGGTTTCCGGCCCCGGGAGCTACAACGGCAGTCAGATCTGTTTCACGCCGGCCGCGAGCGGGACGTTCACGTTCGTGCTCAAGGCGACGGATGCCTGCGGCGCTACCGATTTGGACACGGCGGTGGTGACGGTGCGGCTGAATACAGCGCCGACGGCGAGCACCGATCCGTCCGATACGACGTTGTTCTGTACGCAGGCGGGTCCGGCGCAATTGTGCGTACCGTTCAGTTATGCGGATGCGGAGGGGAACGTTCAGAGCGTCAACGTAACACCGGCGCCGACGAGCCTGAATTGGGCCAACGGCAGCGGGACGTTCTGCTTCACCCCGGGCGGCAGCAGCGCGCAGTATGCGTTTACGGTCACGGTGACCGACAGCTGTGGCCAAAGCGTGCAGACGAGCCATACGCGCTGGGTGGGGTTCATCGATTGCGACACGGCGACGTGTTTCATCGTCAAAGCCGAGAAGACGCACAACACGCTGCAGGGACACTATGAGTATGTGTCGGTGACGATCGAAGGCAGCGGGCAGGACTTCGGCGGCTACGACTTCCTGATGAGTTACGACAACACCGGGTTGAGCTTCATGCAAGCAGAGCCGGGTGTGATGCTGACCAATTGCGGCTGGGAGTATTTCACCTACCGTTACGGCGTGCCGGGCAATTGCACCGGGCCGTGCCCGTCGGGCATGCTGCGGGTCGTCGCGATTGCAGACGTCAGCAACGGCGCGAATCACCCGAGCTGCTTCGGGCCGGCGTTACCATCGCCGGTGGAGTTGTTCCGGCTGAAGTTCTTCGTGTCGAACGACCGGACGTTTGAATGCCAGTATTTGCCGATCAAGTTCTTCTGGTTGGATTGCGGCGACAATGCGGTGTCCTCGGTGACGGGCGACACGCTGTGGATCGAAAAGCGCATCCTGTCCTTCGAAGGCAATACGCTGTGGGACGAATTCGATGATGTCGGCTATCCGAGTTCGGCGCGGCCGTTCGGATTCGGCGCGCTGGATGTATGCATGCTCGGCGAGAAGTACGAGCCGATCCGCTGCATCGAGTTCTGGGAAGGCGGTATCGACGTGGTGTGCGCCGACTCGATCGACGCTCCGGGCGATATCAACCTGAACGGGATTGCCTACGAAATCGCGGACGCGGTGCTGTACACGAATTACTTCCTGTACGGCATGGCGGCGCTGGATCCGAATCCGCAGCGGCGCGAGGCACAGATTGCGGCCTCCGATGTTAATCGCGACGGCACGCCGTTATCGGTGGGCGATTTGGTCTACCTGGTGCGGGTGATCGTCGGCGACGCGCTGCCGCTGAGCAAGCTGACGCCGTTCGCCAGCACGGTGACGGTGCATCAGGACGGCGAGTTGCTCGTAACCGAGTCGAGCAGCCGGGTGGGCGCGATGTTGCTGACGTTTGCCGTCGGCGATTCGTACCGACTGGAGAATCTGACGAACTTGACGCTGCTGCAGGCGGCGGACAAGGGGGTGCTGAAGGCGCTGATTTACGATATGTCGACCGCCGCGCTTGAAGCCGGTGTCAACCGGATCGCGCGCGTGGAAGGCGATATTCGGCTGGTGAGCGCCGAGGCGGCCGATTACAGCGGCAATATGCTGACGAGCACGCTGGCCAAGAGCATCCTGCCGACGGCGTTTTCGCTCGGGCAGAATTACCCGAACCCGTTCAATCCGGAGACGGTGATTGAGTTTGCCCTGCCGACGGCGGCGGACATGACGATTTCGGTGTACAATGCCGCCGGCCAGAAGGTGGCGACGGTGCTGAACGGAATGTTGCCGGCGGGCCGCCATCAAGTGCGGTGGAATGCGGAAGATTCCGGCGGCAACCGGGTCTCCTCGGGCGTATACTTCTACAAGCTCGAAACGTCGGGCTTCACGGCGACGAAGAAGATGTTGCTGGTGAAGTAAGCGCAGCCCCTTCAGGGCCGTCGCGCTTGACGGCCATGTACATAGAAAAGCCCCGCCGCAAGGCGGGGCTTTGTTTTTTCTCCGAAGCGAAGGGGGTGCAGGTTCAAACTTTGACGAGCCAGTCTTGATAGCGCTCGTGGCGCAGGCGGACGACGTCTTCGAAGATGGCCGCCAATTGCGGCGCGATCTGGCCTTTGCGCTCGAGGTTGAATTTGCGGCGTTCGAGCTGCTTGACGTAGTTGACGCCGGAGCCGGTGCCGGTGAAGAAGATTTCGTCGGCTTCGAGCAGTTTCTCGCGCCGGTACTTCCCTTCCGTCACCTTCATCTTCAGCATTTCCCTGGCAAGCTGGATGATCGACAAGCGCGTGATGCCCGCCAGCGGACCGCAGTCAAGGGCCGGCGTAAACAGCTTGCCGTCTTTGACGAAGAACAGATTCATGATCGAGGCCTCGGCCACGTGACCCTCGGTGGAAGACAAGATGCCGACGTCGTAGCCCTTGTCCTTGGCCTCCTGCGCCGAGAAGAACGACAGCAGGTAGTTGCCGGTGAGTTTGCCGGAGTAGGTGCCGTCGGTCGGACGTTTCTGAGAGACGAAGCAACAGCGAAACTGGTTAGCGGAGGAAAACGGAATTGACTGGATGAAGATGGAGACGCCATAAGTGGAGGGTCGCATCAGGCCGACGCCTTTTTCTTCGCGGTAGACCAGCGGGCGGATGTAGGTATCGACGCGGACGTTGTTCTTGCGAATCAGCGTGCTGATGATGCCGACGAATTCCTCGAACGAGAGTTTAAAGTCGAGCCCGATCATGCCGGCGCTACGGCAGAGGCGCTGGTAGTACTTCTCCGGACGGAAGAGAAACCAGCCTTTGCGGTCTTCGACGTAGAAAGCCTTCATTCCTTCGAACGCGGCGGTGCCGTAGTTCATCGCCTGCATCATGGTGGAGACGTTGTTGACGGACGGCGCATGGTACTTGCCGTTGGTGTACATGTATTTCACGGATCAACCTCGGAAAGAGTCGATAAGGTAAGTCAATGCCAAGTCATAGCCGGCGGGGCCGAGGCCGCTAATGAGCCCGACGCAGGCGCGGGCGGTCAGGGACTGGCGGCGAAATTCCTCGCGGCGGTAGATGTTCGAGAGATGAACTTCGACGACCGGGACGGTCACGGTCAGAAGCGCATCGAGGATTGCGCCGGAAGTATGGGAATAGGCGGCGGGATTGATGATGATCCCGGCGACATCGCGACGGTAGCGCTGGAGCCATTCAACGATTTCGCCCTCGTGATTGCTCTGATGAAACTCCAGGGCGTAGCCGCGGGCGGACGCCTGGGTACGCAGGCGTTGTTCGATCTCACCGAGGGAGAGCGAGCCGTAGATTTCGGGCTGGCGTTCGGCGAGCAGATTCAGATTGGGGCCGTTGATCACGACGATCGTTCGATTCAGGCAATCCTCCGTTTCACAGCCGCGACGGCGGCGGCAAACTCCCGATAGTCTACACTACGAATGCGATGATTGCCACAGCTTTTTAGGAGGACAAATTGGATGCGGTCACCCTGCCGCTTTTTGTCGTGTTGAATCTTGCTCCAGAGGCGGTGGGGTGTCGCGCCGGCAAAGTCAAAGTGGGAGTAGAGCGCAAGGAAGACGGCTTCGCACTGATCGCGGTCTTTCTCGTTCAATCCGGCGTGGCGAACCGACAATTCGAGGGCGATCTGGATGCCGAAGGCGACGGAGTGGCCGTGCGATTGGCCGGTCAGAGCTTCGTAGGCGTGTCCGGCGGTGTGGCCGAAATTGAGAATGCGGCGCAGGTCACGTTCGAAGGGATCGCGGTTGACGATGTCGGTTTTCAGGCGGACGGCAGCGTCGATCAGGCGGTGGAAGTCCGCCGCGGCAGCACGGGAAAGGTGAGTCTGCGTGAAACGGCGCCAGAGACGGGAGTCGTGGACGCAGAAGATCTTGAAGGCTTCGACCAAGCCGTCGCGCACTTGCGGTTCGGTGAGAGTGGTCAGGAAGTCGTGGTCGCAGACAACGATGCGGGGGGCGCAGAACACGCCGACGATATTCTTGACTCCGAGAAAATTGATGGCCGTCTTGCCGCCGATGGCCGCATCCACCTGGCAGACCAGGGTCGTGGGCACGGCGGCATAAGGAATTCCGCGCATATAGAGCGAGGCCGCGAGACCGGCCAAGTCGGTGACGACACCGCCGCCGATGGCGAGGAGCAGCGAGCGGCGGTCAGCGTGGAGCCGATGCAGCCAGGTCAGGATCCGATGCAGCGAAGTTTCGGATTTAGCGGACTCGGCACTCCTAAACAGAAACCATTGAGCGGACTTGGGCACGGCGGTTCGGAGCGGGCGTTGGTGGAGGCGATAGACCCGATCATCGCAAACGACGAAGACGGCAGTCGGCTTGTCGCTTCCAGCAAGAAGGCATGCCAATTCGGCTGACAGAATTCCGGAGCCGGAGACGACAGGCGTTGGCGCGGTACCGGGATGGAGAGAGAACTTAGTGAGCATGGGCGGAAGTCCAGCGATGATAGAGTTCAACGATCTGACCCGCGACAGCGGCGGCCGTTTGCCCCTTGGTATCAACCCGAGTGGTGATGCCGGCGTAGGCTGCAGCGCGTTCGCGGCTGAGTTCATCGAGGCGGCGAGTAACGTCGCCGGCGGCGAGGAGCGGCCGATCAGTAGCGAACGCCAGACGCCGGGCGAGTTCATCAACGTCGGCGGCGAGGAGAATCACGAGGCCGTGTTGCCGCGCGAGTGCGAGATTGGCCGAGGGAATCAGCATCCCGCCACCGGTGGCGATGAGTTGATGATCCCGGTGGCAGAGCTTCTCCAGAAGCTCGCGTTCGCGTTGGCGGAAGTACGATTCTCCCTTCTCCGAGAAAATACGCGCGATCGACAGTCTTTCATTCTTCTCGATGGTCTGGTCGGTATCAACGAAGTCGCAGCCAAGTGTCCGCGCGGCGATTTGGCCGGCGGTGGTCTTGCCGACGCCGGGCATGCCGGTCAGAAAGATGTTCCGAGCGTTAACGTTGATTGACATGACGAAGATAGGAGCGGTAGTTGGCAAGGGCTTCGCGCATCGAGTCGCCACCGAATTTCTCGGAAAGCATGTCGGCGAGAGTGAGAGCGACGACGGCCTCGCAGACGACGCCGCCGGCGGGAACGACGCAGATATCGGAACGGACGTAGGGTGCATCGGTCGGGCGGCGCGATTTGAGATCGGTTGACGGCAGCGGCTTACCCAAGGTCGAGATCGGTTTAAAGTAGGCGCGGAGGATGATTTCCTCGCCGGTGGTGATGCCGGCCGTGATGCCGCCGGCGTTGTTGGAGCGATGGTGGTAGCCGCGCGACTTGTTGTAGAGGATGGGGTCATGCACCTGCGAACCGAATTGGGTGCTGGCAAGGATGCCGGTGCCGATTTCGATGGCTTTGACGGACTGCACGCCCATGACGGCAGCAGCGAGACGGACATCGGCACGGCGATCCCATTGGACGTAGCTGCCGAGTCCGACGGGAGCGCCGGAGACGACGACCTCGCTGACGCCGCCGAGGGTGTCCTGACGGGTGACGGCACGATCGATTTCGCGGATCATCAGTTTGGCGGCGGCGGGACTGGCGCAGCGCACGGGGGATTTTTCGATTTGGCGAAACTTGGCTGGAGTGAATTTCACCGGCTGGTCGTTGACGACGTTGCCGATGCGACGGGTGTGCGAGTAGACGACAATTCCGAATGCGTGCAGGAATTGCTTGGCGATGGCGCCGATGGCGGTGCGGGCAGCGGTTTCGCGGGCCGAGGAGCGTTCGATCGCTTTCTGGATATCGTCGAAATCATACTTGAGTACGGCGGACAGATCGGCATGGCCGGGGCGCGGCACGGTCCTTTTGGGACGCGCCTGATCCTTCCAGTTCTTCCAGTCGCGATTTTGAATGAAGATGCTGATCGGTGCCCCGATGGTGACGCTATCCCAGACACCGGCGGTGATCAAGGCGGTGTCCTGCTCGATGCGCATCCGCAGACCGCGGCCATAGCCAAGTTGGCGACGGCGCAGATCGAAGTTGATGGCCTGCAGGTCGAGTTTGAGGCCGGCGGGGATGCCCTCGATGACGGCGGTAAGGCCCATGCCGTGCGATTCGCCGGCGGTGACGAAGCGGATCATGCGCGTGCTCCGGAGATGATTTTCAAGATTCGAGCCGGCGCGACGGTGCGGCCGGTCATCAGGTACCAGTTTGCGGCCGCCTGTACGGCGAGCATGTACTTGCCGTCGACATGGCGGCGCGAGTCATTGAACGAAGGAGAATAACGCAATTCGAAGAGCGCTCGGCAACGCGCCCGCAGTCGCGTCCCCAGCAATGCCGAGGCAGCCAGCGGAGTGCAGTTGATGAGCAGGTCGATCGGTGCTGCGCGTCGCGGCAGTTCATCATAGGTCAGCAGATCCGTGCGATCGGCACAGTGCACTTGATTCAGATAGCTCCGCCAGGAACGGCGTTCACGCAACTGGCGACTGACGATCGTGATTGAAGAACAGGAAGTCTGCGCGAGGTAATAGACGACCGTGCGAGCAGCGCCGCCGGTGCCGAGGACAACAACATGCTTCCCGTGCAGATTGAGGCGCAACCGGTTCTCGATGGTCGTCTTGATCCCGGCATAGTCGGTATTGAAGCCATCGAGTTTGCCGCGGCGGCGCAACACGAGATTGACAGAGCCGGTAGCTGTGGCAATCGGGTCGAGACGGTGCAGGTAACGGACGACCAGTTCTTTGTGCGGCACGGTAACATTGAATCCGCTCATGCGGATTTCCTCAGCCAGCGTGACGAACCGTTTGACGCGATTGGATGGAAGGTCGAACGTGACATAGAGCGCGTTAATGCCGGCGTCGAGGAACAGCGAGTTGTAGATCAGAGGCGAGAGCGTGTAAGAGATGCTTTCGCCGACGATGCCGTAAAGCTGGAGAGGCTTGGGCATCAGCAGAGCCTCCGCAGGGTGGTATAGAATTCGGGCGCAGAGATCGCAATCATTTCCTGATACCTGTTCCCGAGTTCACCGCCAAGCGCGAGAGTGGCGATTTCGATGGCCATGGCGAGACGATGGTCACCCCGGGGGTCGGCCGAAGTCGACGGTTGCGGTGCGCCGCCGTGGACGATGAGATCCTCGCCCTCGATGGTGGCCTCGCAATTGAAGGCGCGGGCCAGATCGACGATTCCCTGCGCGCGGTCGGACTCTTTGACGCGCAATTCTCCGACTTTGCGAAAGCGCGTCGTGCCGGAGGCGAAGATGGCGGCGACAGCCAGAGCGGGAACTTCGTCGATGAAGGATGCGGTGGCAATGCCGTCCGAGTCAGTGCCGCGAAGTTGGGATGACTCGATCATGAGCGAGCCGACGGGCTCATTGGCGCAAAGTCGGCTGTCGCTGACTTGAATGTGGGCGCCCATACGCCGAAGCAGTTCGAGAGCGCCGAGGCGAGTAGGATTGACCAAGACGTCTTTGATGACGACGCGACTGCTGCCGATGACGGAAGCGGCGACGCAAAAAAAGGCGGCGGTGGAGATGTCGCCCGGCACGTCGTACTCGAAGGCCGTCAGCGTGACGGGGGGAACCAATGCAGTCCTCATGTCGCTTCGAATAATGGCGGCGCCGGCGTGCTGGAGCCAGCGTTCGGTGTGGTCGCGGGAGAGTTCGGGCTCGGTGTAGGT
>JADYYF010000097.1 GCA_020853795.1 Candidatus Zixiibacteriota bacterium | reverse complement strand
CGCGCACCGCCGAAATCAGCTTGGCATTCAATCCGCCGACCGGCAGCACCTCTCCGGAGAGTGTGATCTCACCCGTGTAGGCAAGTCCTTTAGCGGCATATCGTTTGGTGAAGGCCGAGCAGAGCGCCACCAAGACGGTGATCCCTGCCGACGGACCGTCCTTTGGTACGGCGCCTTCCGGTAGGTGCAGGTGGATATCGGTGTTCTTAAAAACGTCTTTTTCGATTTTCAGGCCGTGCGCCTTTGATTTCAGGTAGGTCAGTGCCGCGCGCACAGATTCCTGCATTACCTCGCCGAGCTTGCCGGTCAGGGTCAGGCGGCCGGTGCCCTCAGTGAGGGTGACTTCCACCGGCAGAATCTCGCCGCCGGTGCGCGTCCAGGCCAAGCCGATTGCTTTGCCGATCATGGCGACGCCGAGTTCGGTGTCGAAGTACTTGCGGACACCGAGATACTTCCTCAAGTCTGGGCGCGTAACGGTGAAGGTCTTTTTGCGGTCGCCTTTGGCGACGCGCTGAGCGATCTGCCGCATGATCGTTCCAATCTGCCGTTCCAGCTCGCGCACTCCCGACTCGCGGGTGTAGTCGCGAATGATGGCGCCCAGGACCGGTCGTGCAATCGTAATCCGGCGCTTCTCCAGCCCGCTCTCGATTTTCTGCTTCGGAATCAGAAACTGCTCGGCGATCTGCACCTTCTCGAATTCGAGATAGCCGGGCAGTTCGATCATTTCCATGCGATCAAGCAGGGGTCGCGGAATGCCGGTGGTCGTATTGGCTGTGGTCACGAACAGGATGTGCGATAGATCGAACTCGCACTCGAGATAATGATCTTGAAAGGTAGCGTTCTGCTCCGGATCGAGCACTTCCAGGAGCGCCGAAGCCGGGTCGCCGTGAAAATCCATGCCGATCTTGTCGATTTCATCGAGCAGAAACACCGGATTGGCGCTGCCGACCTTCTTGAGCATCTGCACGATTCGTCCCGGCATGGCGCCGATGTAGGTGCGGCGATGGCCGCGGATCTCCGCTTCATCGCGCATACCGCCCAGCGACATGCGCGCAAACTTACGATCCAGCGCGTGCGCGATCGACTTGCCCAGCGAGGTCTTACCGACTCCGGGCGGACCGACCAGGCAGAGAATCGGGCCCTTGACGTTTTTGGCCAGCTTGATCACGGCCAGATGTTCGAGGATGCGCCGTTTGGCCTTTGCCAGGCCGAAGTGCTCGCCGTCGAGAATCTTTTCGACTTCCGTAAAGTCAGTACGATCCGGTGTCTTGCTCTTCCACGGCATCGCCAGCAACCAGTCCAGATAACCGCGAATAACGTTGGCCTCGGCAGAGTAGGAGTGCATCCGGCTCAGGCGGGTGACTTCTTCCGAGGCTTTCTTGGCGACGGTTTCCGGCATTCCAGCTTTGGCAATGCGCTCCTCGTAGTCGGTGACATCGGCGGCGTCGTCAAACTGCCCCAGTTCTTCCTTGATCACCTTGAGCTGGTGCTGCAGATAGAACTCGCGCTGGGTCTTGTTGAGAGACTCGCGCACGCCGCTGTCGATTTCCTGTTCCAGCTTGAGAATCTGAATCTCGCTCGACAAGCTACCGGCGAGAAGTTCCAGGCGCTTGGTGACCGATACGGTCTCGAGAAGTCGCTGCCGCAACTCGATTGGCAAGAGCACGTGCGCCGCGACCACATCCGCCAGTTTGCCCGGATCGCCGACTTCCGTTGTATAAGACAGAATCTCATCCGGCAGGCGGCGATTCAAATTGACATAGTCGGTGAAGGCTGTCGTGACTGTGCGCGAGAGGGCTTCCAGGCGCAAGTCGTCACTGTCGAAGGCGTCGTGTTCGAGGCGGATATGGGCGCCGATGAAACCGTCGGCGGGCGTCAGGCGTTTGACCGCAGCCCGGCCAATCCCCTCCATCAACACCTTCATCGTGCCATTGGAGAGTTTCATGACTTGCAGTACGCGGGAGACGGTGCCGAACTGGTAGAGGTCATCAGCCTTGGGGTTTTCGATCTCTTTGTCTTTTTGGGCCAGGAGCAGGATTTGCTTGTCGCGCAGCATCGACTCTTGCAGCGCTTCGACCGAGAACTGCCGGCCGACGATCATGGGGTAGACCATGTAGGGGAAAACAATCGTATCCCGCACGGGCAGAACCGGCAGGTATTCGCTGATCGTCAGCTTTTCCGAACCGTAGCTATAGAGCATTGTCGGGATCAGGCGCTCGCCTTGCCGGTTTTGGTCGAGCGCTCGATAATCGGCGGCGCGTCGGAAGTAATGCTTTCGTCGGTAATGATGATCTTGGAAACGTTGCGGTACGAGGGCGCCTCGTACATAATGTCCAGCATTTTCTCTTCAAAGATCGACCGCAGCGCGCGCGCGCCGGTCTTCCGCTTTTTGGCCTCCTGCACGACGGCGTTCAACGCCGCGGGCGTAAACTCCAGCTCAATTCCATCAAGCTGGAACAACTTCTGATACTGTTTCGTCAGGCAATTTTTCGGCTCCGTCAGAATCTGGTGCAAGGCTTCATCCGACAGCGGATCGAGCACCGACACCACCGGCAACCGCCCGATCAGTTCCGGAATCAAGCCGAACTCCAACAAGTCCTCGGTCTGCACCATGTGCAGCAGCGCGGCCACGTCGTCCTTGTCAACGCTCTTGGATTCAGTTTTGAAGCCGACCTGTTGCTTGCCGACGCGCCGGGCGATGATCTTGTCGAGACCATCAAAAGCGCCGCCGCAGATGAAAAGGATGTTGCGCGTGTCGATCGGCACGAACGGTTGTTCCGGGTGCTTGCGACCACCTTTGGGCGGGATGTTCGAAACGGTGCCCTCGAGGATCTTCAGCAATCCCTGCTGTACGCCCTCACCCGAAACGTCGCGAGTGATCGACGGGTTCGCCGTTTTGCGCGCGATCTTGTCGATTTCGTCGATGAAAACAATGCCGATTTCCGCGCGTTCCTTGTCGTAATCGGCGGCCTGATAGAGCCGGACGAGGATGTTTTCGACATCTTCGCCGACGTAACCGGCTTCCGTCAGCACCGTGGCATCGGCGATGCTGAAGGGCACCGACAACATCTTGGCCAGCGTTTGCGCCAGCAGGGTCTTGCCCGTGCCGGTGGGCCCGAGCATCAGGATATTTGACTTCTCGATCTCGACGTCGGCCGTTTCGGCTTCATTGAAGATGCGTTGGTAGTGCGAATAGACCGCGACCGAGAGCGTCTTCTTAGCCTTGTCCTGGCCGATGACATACTGATCGAGGAAAGCGCGAATCTCTTTCGGCTTGAAGATCTTGACCGGCCGCTGGACTGATTTCTTACGCGGCACGTCGTCGAGCATGTCATGCGTCAGTTCGATGCACTGGTCGCAGATGTGCGCATTGTAACCGGAAAACAGCTTGCGCACACTGAAGGCGTCCTTGCCGCAGAACGAGCAGCGTTCGATTCGTTTATTGGTGCCGGCCATTGTGTCTTGCCTCTTCGCTCCTCTTCGTTACTTCTTGGATTCGGGGTTATAAACTTCGTCCACCAGGCCATACTCCTTCGCCTCTGCCGCCGACATGAAGTAATTGCGGTCGGTATCGGACATGATCTTGTCGATCGGCTGGCCGGTGTGTTTGGCCAGCAATTCGGCGAGGCGCTGTTTGTGTTGCACGGCTTCCTTGACCTGGATTTCCAGATCGCTGACCTGACCCTGGGCACCGCCGAGCGGCTGGTGGATCATGATGCGCGAATGCGGCAGCGCCGAGCGTTTGCCCGCCGCGCCCGCCGCCAGCAGGAAGGCGCCCATCGAGGCCGCCAGCCCCATGCACACCGTCGCCACTTTCGGCTTGATGAACTGCATGGTATCGTAGATCGCCAGTCCCGAGGTCACGACGCCGCCGGGCGAATTGATATACAGGAAGATATCCTTGTTGGCATCTTCCGCCGCCAGGAACAGCATCTGCGCGATGACCAGGTTGGCAATATTGTCGTCGATCGGGGTGCCGAGGAAGATGATGCGATCCTTCAGCAGGCGCGAGTAGATGTCGTAGGCGCGTTCGCCGCGGCCGGTCTGCTCAACAACAATCGGAATCAGTTGGTTGTACGTCAAAGCGTCCTCCTTGAAATCACTGCTCGGGCGAAACCATCGGCGAAAAGACCTTCTCAACTTTCGAACCGTTGAGGATCAAGTCAATCACCTTATGTTCCAGAATCGTTTCCTTGAGATCGGCAATTCGCCGATTGTCTGTAACAGTCTTGCGGGCCTGTTCCAGCGTCATCTTATAGTTATCGGCAAAACGCTGCAACCAGGCATCCAAATCCGATTGTTCTACACGCAACTGCTCTTTTTCGGCGATTTCGTGATACAACAAATCCCAGCGAATCTGGCGAATGGCGACCGCCCGATACTGCTGGCGCACCTGTTCCTCGTCGATCTTCTCCTGCGAATTATTCCGATAATCCTCTACCATCCGGTCGAGATAGCGCTCGACGAGTGCGTCGGGCAAATCAAAACGGTTTTTGTCGATGACTTCTTTGATAGCTTCTTCGCGTAGCGCGTCGGTCGCTTCCTTGGTCTTCCGGGCCTGGATATCGGCCCGCAGCTTCTCGCGAAATTCCTCCAGCGTGGCGATCTTCTCGTCGAATTGCTTGAAGAAAGACTCGTCCAGCGGGATCAAATTCAAGTGCCGGATCGCCTTGACGTTGACTTTGAATCGCACCCGGCTGCCGCCGAACCGTTTATCAAAGTGATCCTGCGGATAGTCGATTTCGATCTCGGTTTCGGCGCCGTTGTCCAGGCCCGACAACTGCTTGCCGAACTGCGACGCGACCGGTCCCTCGACCAGTTCCAACTGGACGTTCTCGAATTTCTTTTGTTCCAGTTTACCGCCGGAATCGCTCAGGACTTCCAGGTCGAGCAGAACGAAATCGTCCATCTGCGCCGGGCGCTCGACCACTTCCAGTGACGAGTGCTTACGCTGCAGATATTCAAGCATCTCCTTGACTTCGCCATCCTTCACGGTATCATCCGGCTGCTTCAGTTCAAAGCCGGTGTACGTCTCCAGCTTGATCTCCGGGCGAATCTCCAGCTCCGCCGTGTAGGTGAGCGGCTTGCCTTCGCCGAAGTCGACCTCCGAGATGTGCGGGTAGTCGACCGGGGTCAGCCCCGATTGCTGGATGGCTTCCTTATACGATTCATCCATCAAGTCTTCCAGTACGTCCTGGGCGGCGGCAGCGCCATAACGGGCCTTGATGGTCGACAGCGGCGCACGGCCCTTGCGAAAGCCGGGAATCTGCGCCTCGGCCTTCAATTTGCGGAAGACTTCATCGAATTTTTCCTGCACCGTTTCCTGGGCGACGGTGATTTTCAGGGTGCGCTTGCACTTTTCCCCCTGAGCGAGTTCAAAAGTAACGCTCAAACGCGATTCCTTTCCTGGAAATGAAAAAATGGTGCGAACGGGGGGACTCGAACCCCCACGGTTATTCACCACTAGATCCTTAGTCTAGCGCGTATACCAATTCCGCCACGTTCGCACACGTGCAGTCGGCAAAGTTCGAATGTATGGCGCCGGAATTCATCGTGTGTGATTCCGGGAAGCTGTTGTCAATTTGCGAAAGGGGGGACTCGAACCCCCACGACCGAAGTCACCAGATCCTAAGTCTGGCGCGTCTACCAATTCCGCCACTCTCGCGCGGCATTGCCACCGCCGAACCGCAACACGAATACGCATTCCGGCGGCGCAATGAGAACACGAATGTACGAGCGCTGTCCGTGACTGTCAAGCGCTTATCTGGGCGCGAAAATTCCCTTGAAATCGCGCGCGGAAATCATATACTTCACCCCGTTGCGTTCTCAGGGCGCAGCTGCAATCGACATCACGGCGCTATCGTCTAGTGGTTAGGACGGGTGGTTCTCAGCCATCAAACCGGGGTTCGACTCCCCGTAGCGCTACCAATAGAGCCGATCGATCCCGCTTTTCCGGCGGGATCGGTCGCTTTTACCGACAACGCAACCGAACTTCACAATAGAGAACCGTCCAGACTGTGATGATCGCCGCATCCGCCGCCGCGCGCCTGATCTGCCTCGGCAAGTCGATTGCCGATCGGCGTTATCGCCGGTTGAGCGATGAGACCCGCTGGGGCGCCGGTCAATGTGAATGCTATCGCCGGCTGGAGTCTACGCAGTGGTGGAGCCGCGACCAACTTGCGGCCTACCAATGGGCGCGGATTACCGAACTCCTGCGCAGCGCCTACAGCCATACCGTCTTCTACAAACGCCGCTTTGACGAACTTGGCGCGAGGCCGGAGGACATTCGATCGTTCGCCGACTTTCGGCAATTGCCACCGATGACGAAGTCCGATGTGCGGCGCTATCGCCGCGAAATCACCAGTGACCAGTTCTCGGTTTCCAGCCTGATCGAAACGCGTACCGGCGGTTCGACCGGCGCGCCGCTCGTTGTCTACAAAAGCCCGGCGGCCGAGCAGATGCGCGTGGCGGTGTCGTGGCGCTCACGCGCCTGGGCGGGGATCGACTTTCGGGCGCGCAAGTGCATCATCGAAATTCATCATGCCGCCGAACGCGGAGAGCGGGGCTGGTACATCGATCCGCGCAGCCGCACACTGTTGCTTTCCGCCGGACGGCTTGATTACGACCGGTTGCGGCGCTATGCAGAGATTTGCCGGCTGTTCAAACCGGAGATGCTGGTCGGCTCGATCGGCTTCATACGGGTGCTGGGGAAGTTCCTTGAAGAAAATCGCCCAGCCCAATTGCCGTTTCGCGGGATCTTTGTCGTCGGAGAAACGGTAAGCCCGGGCGATCGTGCCAATGTCCATCGCCAATTCGGCTGCGAGTTGTTTGATGCTTACGGCATGCGGGAAAATGCCGTGTCCGCGAGTGAGTGCGCCGCCCACAGTTTGCACATCAACTCCGAGCTCACCTACGTGGAATTTGAAAAGGGCGACCATGGCGGCATTATCGGCACCAACCTGCACAACTTCGCCTTCCCGCTCATCCGTTATCAGACCGAAGACATGGGACGACTGGTGGACGGTCTGTGCGAGTGTGGGCGCCAACATCCGCGGATGATGATCGAAGGCGGCCGCACCCGGGATTATCTGCGCACCCGCGAGGGCTACGTCTTCGTCTCGTGGCACCTGGCGCAATTCATTGACAAAAACATGGGAGTGGAGGCGCTGCAGTTGTACCAGCCGGATCTCGATCATGTAATCGTACGCATTGTGCGCGGCAACACTTTCAGCGCTCGGGACGAGGTCGCGTTGCTCGGCTCGTTGACGCAACTGGCGGGTGATCTGCTCGCGTTTTCGGTCGCGTACGTCGATGAGATTGAGCGCACGCCGCTCGGCAAGCACCTGTTCGTCAAATCGGAACTCGCTGAGGACACCGACGCGCTGCGCAGATAGACTGCCGCCAGCACCGAAAGAAATCGCACCGCCGCAAAATTAAAGGCCGCATTCGGTGTTACCCGAATGCGGCCGGCTTTATTGCAGTCTCGTCCGATGACGAGACCAGTCAATCAAGCGATTAGCAGCCAGCCGGAGCCGGACCACCCGCGAAGATGTAGTTGATCAAGTACACCGCATCGGAGATCGAAATCGCCTTCGACCCGTCAGCATCGCCCAAGCAGGTCTGAGCCGGAGCCGGACCGCCCGCGAAGATGTAGTTAATCAAGTACACAGCGTCGGAGATCGACCAGGCACCCGAGTTGTCCGCGTCACCGCACTTGCAGGTCGAGCACTGCTGAGCGCCCGGCACCAGGTTGCGGTTACACATAAACTTGTAGCCAAGGTCCATCGCCGTCTTGAGGCCCGCCAAGGTGCCGCCGGAAACCGGCTGACCGGCCAGGACAACGCCCGCGAACACGGTATCAGCCGCGGTCGCAACCGTCTGCCCCTTGGCCAGTACGAGCACCATGCTCAGGTCGTCAGCATTGGCCGACGGCGTCGGCTGAGCATCCGGGAACGGACCCGCGTTGTACGAATCCTGAGCGAGGATGTTCATGCGATTCCACAAGGAGTCGTTTTCCCATCCCGATTCCGGATAGATGTACACGTTGTTGTCGACGACGAAGCCGCCAACGATCTTGCCGCCTTCGCGCGCGCCGCCCAAGCCCGCGTAACGGTTAATGTTGTTGCCCACGCCGCCCGGATAACCGCCGCGCTGATACAGCATGTACTTGGTGGCATCGACGCCGCCATAGTTGTTCGAGCCGGTATCAGACGGGACGTCCCAGTCGCAGTAGTAAGCGATGGTGAGGTTGTTGACCGCACCCGCCTTGGGTCCCTTGTAGATGCGGAACTGGCCGACGAAGAAGTTACAGGAATCAGGAATCTTCGACGCATACCAGGTCACGTCAAACTGCAGGGTCGAGTCACGATTGTAACCCTTGCCGGTCGCCGTCCGCTGAATCGACGAGGTCGTCGAGTCACCGGTCATCGACGCGGTGGCCGCATACAAGAATCCGAATGGATTGCTGACCGTCGGGAAGTTGACGCCGTTGCCAGTCAGGTCGACGGCGGTCGAGTAGGTCAGGCTGGTCGCGCTGTTGCCCAGGACCAGGAAACCATCGTACAGGTAGCCCTGTGCGGTGCTCGGCAGATCGGCGAAGTAGCTGAAGCGCTTGCCGTCGACGTTCGAGCCGGATTCCGAAGTCTGGTTGACGCTCAGACGCGCACACGAAGTGCGAATATCCAGATCCTGCGGCAGGAAGAAATTCGTGAAGTTGTACAGGTCGACCGGGACGGTGAGCGTCTTGGTGCCGCTCTCGTAGGTCAACACGATATTCGCCTGATAGAAGCCCTGCGCACCCGGACCGGTCGCGCGCAGACCAATCTTCTCCAGGTTGGCCGGGAACGGCACGGTGCCGGAATGCGCCGCGCCGCCGTTGAAGGCGCCATCCGCCAACCAGCCAGAGCCGGAGACGTAGTTGATCGCCCAGGTGTACGGCACAGACACGTTACCGGCGTTGGTCACCGTGATCGAAGTGTCACGGGTACCGCCCGGAGTGGTGCGGAACGGATAGACGAACGACACCGGATCGGAGCTCAGTTGGCGGAACTGCGTCATGGCGAAGCAGCCCACGTTGAGAGCCTTGATTGGGTTGTTGGTCGCGGTACCGTTCGTGTTGACGGAGATACCAGCGTCCTTGTCTTCCATGTAGACAATGCGGAGCGTGTCAACCACGCGTTCCGGCGAGCCGAGGTTGTATTCGGAGAAGCAGGAACCTGCCGCACAGCCGTTCGAGAACGTCTTGGTCAGGTTCGAGTCCGGGCCCCAACTGGCGCCCCAGGTCGACGAGGCCTTGGCGACAACTTCCGCCACGGCAAAGCCGCCCGCCGAACACTCGGTGGTGTCGTTGTAACGCGTGTAGATCGCGTACAGGTTGCTGTTGCTGGTGCACTCAGTCAGAGTCACCTTGGCCACGTTGCGCAGGGCAACGCCGCCGAGGTTGTTGGCGCAGCTAAAGCCGCCGGCGTAGGTCGAGGCATCAGTGACCGTCGACAGCGTGGTCGCGCAGTCATCCCAATGGTAGATCTTCGCCGGGTAGATCAGGATGTAGCCGCCGGTCAGACCAGTGTCGGACCAGGTCGAGTGAATCAGAACATGGAGACAGCCGTCGCTGGCATACATGGCCGAGGTTTCCCACGGGCGTTCCCAGTAATTGGCGCCCAACGGATCGCGCGCCGTTTCCGGCACCCAGATGTTCTGCGGGGCACCCCAGGTAGCGCCCAGGTTGGTCGAACGCTTGTAAACCACGTTGTCGTTGGCATACAGAGTATCGCCGTAGACACGCGGCTTCAGGTACACGATCGACACTTCCTGGCTCGACGGGTCGGCCGTCACGCAGGACGACAGGTTGGTCATCGAGTCAATGAAGATGGCGTTGCCGCCGGTAATTGGCTGGTGGCTGTTGTTCTGCGAACGCCAGTAGACCAGCGACTGGTAACCGGTCGCATCGTTCGGAGTTTCGTGCGCGATGACGTGCACGAACCAGTTGCCCGAACCGTCGACGTCGGTCGTGATGCGCGGCCAAATATACGGGCCTTCGGTCGGACCGGTCTGAACCGTACCGTTCGGGTACTGGTTCGACTGCGACAACGCACCGGCGTTGCAGGTCAGGTCGATGGCCGTATAGGTGCCGGTAGCCGCGGCGTGGTACACCGCGACCGGAATGCCGGTGCCGTCCACGGTCAGATCCGGGAAGCCGTTGCCCGCGGTACCAATCGACTCTTGGGTCGTGGCCGCCGTCGCCGGCGCACCCTGGTAGTTGAAATACGAGGTGTAGCGGGTGGGCACGATCGTCGTGGTCTGATGGAACACGGCGTGCACGCGGCCCTGGCAGCCGACCTGGATACAACGGGAGGCCGACTGGTTGGAGGGCAGGTCGTAACGGGTCACCAACGTCGAGTTGGTGATATTGACCGCCATGTTATAACCCAGCGTCGTGGACACCGAGTTATTGATGCCGCGGCCGAGGTCGGCCGACGGTTCGTCGGTTTTGGCATCGCGCAGCGAAGCGGACGCAGTCGCGACCAGCTCCGACACGTGATTGCTATTGCTGACAGTCGCCTTGGCCGCAAAGGCGGAGGCGCCGAACAGCGCTAAAGCGAAAATCGCCAAAAGGAAAAGTAGCGAGAATTTTCTCGTCATCATTTGCTCCTTTCAGAGTGAAACGTTGCTGTAGAGTGAAAACCGTGTCGTCTCACAGCGTGAGAACTGTTTGCCTGTCTGCCGATCACCTCCTCGATACACATTCTTCCGTTGCGGAGAATTGCGCTTTCCCACGTGAACGTCATTCCTATTTGTTCATCAATGCGGCAAAGAATCAACGACACTGGTGCGCTCAGGCTGCCGGCAGTCTCGGCAGATTAAGCCGCGTTACTTTTCAACGCTCGGTGAGGTAAACGAAGCGTCTGAACCGTTGGTCGTCCAGTGTCCGTTAGATACGTATTTCCGGTAGCCAATATATTGGCACGACAAGAACTTGGCAAGACCCTAATTTGATTTTTTCGTCGCGGAAGTGCGCATCAGAGGCGCGGAAATTCTACCAGAAAGGACTGCTATCGCAGTTTCATCTTCATCAGAGTTTGCTCGATCTCACAACGTGACCCCACCGGGAATTATGGTCTTCTGCACATCGCGACGAGGCGACTCCGCAAGTGAATGATTATCACATAATATCGTATACTGTTATTTGTTGGTGGGAATTCTGATTCTGTGTAATGTGTTAATAAACAATAACTTGCTGTTTATTAGACAAAACTAAGACAGTTGAACTTTGAGACATTTTTCACAATTGTATGAAATTTCACGTGACTTTGCCCGATCTGTCGAATAGTTTGTCTGGGAATAAGGCAGTGGAAGGCTGAAGACTGTCGGAAGCAGAAATATCAAACTTTGATCTGATAAGTCCAAGTTTGTAGCATGAAGAAATCGTTCAAGTTTGCCGGCGCCTCTCAGCCCACCACGCAGCACGAGCAGAGGGATTCTATCATGTCTGAGATTCACTCGTCGCAATCGCGCTCTGGAATTCTGGCCGCTACCCAACTCCAAACTTTGATCGACCTGTTGCGCAAGTCGGGCTACGAAATGATCGGCCCGAGTGTTCGTGAGAACACCGTGCTCATGGATCGCCTGCAACAAGTCACGGAGTTGCCCGTCGGTTGCCATGACGAGCACGATGGCGGTCATTATCGTTTAACCCGCAACGGTTCCGGCGCCTACTTTGAGTATGTCGTCGGTCCCCAGTCGGTCAAGAAGTACCTCTATCCCGCGCGGCAGGTGCTCTGGCGCGGCGAGATGGCCGACGGCGAGCTCAAGATTGAGGCGGTCGACCACGAGGCGCCGTCGTACGCGTTCTTTGGAGTCCGCCCGTGTGAGCTGCGCGCGGTCGCCATTCAGGACAAAGTCTTGATCGAGGGGCCTTATCCCGATCCGGCCTACAAGGCGCGGCGCGAAAAATGTTTGATGATTGCCGTGAATTGCACGCATCCCGGCGGCACCTGTTTCTGTGCCTCAATGGAGACTGGTCCGCGGGCGCAGCAGGGATTCGACCTGGCCCTGACCGAAGTGCGTAGTGATCGTGAGCACTACTTCGTGGTTCATGCCGGCAGCGCCCGGGGCGACGAATTGCTGGCCGCCCTCAAACTGCCGGTCGTGACCGAAGCGGCGCTGAAGACGGAAGACGAGCTGTTGACGACGGCCGCCGGCAAGATGGGTCGGCAGTTGGACACGGCGCACATCAAGGAATTGCTGCAACGCAACGACGAACATCCCCGCTGGAACACGGTCGCCGAGCGTTGTCTCAATTGCGCCAATTGCACCCTCGTCTGCCCGACCTGTTTCTGCGTTACCGTCGAGGACACCACTGACTTGACCGGCAAAAAGGCGACGCGGACCCGGCGCTGGGATTCGTGCTTCACGATCGATTTTTCCTACATCCACGGCGGCGCCGTGCGCACCTCGGCCTCGGCGCGTTACCGTCACTGGATGTCGCACAAGTTGGCGAACTGGCACGATCAATTCGGGAGTTCCGGCTGCGTCGGCTGCGGCCGCTGCATTACCTGGTGTCCGGTGGGAATTGACATTACGGAAGAAGCCGCGGCCATTCGGTCGGCGACGATGCAAGTATGAAATATCGGCGAAATGAATAGAGGAGAGTCAAGATGGAGACGCTTGAACCGATTCTGACCGCGCACCCGTTCATCCGGGGTTTGAGGCCGGATCATGTGCAGTTGATGGTCGGCTGTTCGCGCAACGTGAAGTTCGAGGGCGGTCAATTCATCTTCCGCGAGGGGCAAGAGGCCAACGAGTTTTACATCCTGCGCCACGGACAGGTGAATCTGGAGATTCACGGGCCGAAGCGGCACGTGGTGACGATTCACACGGTGCGGGAAGGCGACGTGCTCGGCTGGTCGTGGCTGTTTCCGCCCTACTTGTGGCATTTTGATGCCCGGGCGATGGAACTGACCCGGGCGATCGCGCTCGATGCCAAGTGCCTGCGCGCCAAGTGCGAAGAAGATCCCGTGCTCGGCTACGAACTGGCCAAGCGGTTGGCGCACGTCATCGAACACCGCCTGCAGGGTGCGACTCTGCAGTTGCTCGATCTGTACAGCAGCAATTTCTGAGAGGTTAGACTGATATGGAAACCATGATTGCCGGCCCGATGGTCCCGACGCTGGCACGGGTCGACCGGGTACGGCGCGAGACGCACGACACCTTTACGCTGGAGCTGCATCCAGCGTCGAGCAAAGGTAAGCATTGTTTCGCCGCCGGGCAGTTCAATATGCTTTACATGCACGGCGTCGGCGAGGTGGCGATCTCCATCTCCGGCGACCCCACCAATCCCAAGCCGCTGATCCACACGACGCGCGCGGTCGGCACGGTGACCAAGGCGATGGCCAAGTTGCAGACCGGCGACGTCATCGGACTGCGCGGGCCGTTCGGTAATTCCTGGCCGGTCGAGCGCGCCGCCGGCGACGACATCGTTCTGGTGGCGGGCGGCATCGGCCTGGCGCCCTTGCGCCCCGTGATCTACCAGGTGCTGGCCGAGCGCCATCGCTACGGCAAAGTGATCCTGCTTTACGGTACGCGCACGCCCGCCGATATTCTCTTCCGCAAGGAACTCGAAACCTGGCGATCGCGCCTGGATGTCGAGGTGCACGTCACGGTTGACCGCAGCTCTGCCGCTTGGCGCGGCAATGTCGGCGTCGTCACGCTGTTGATCTCCAAGGCCGGCTTCGATCCGCTCAACACGACCGCGATGGTGTGCGGGCCGGAGATCATGATGCGTTACGTCGCGCTGGAAATGCAGAAGCGCGGCGTACCGATGAGCAGCGTCTACGTCTCGATGGAACGCAACATGAAATGCGGGATCGGTCTGTGCGGCCACTGCCAGATGGGGCACAGCTTCATCTGCAAGGACGGCCCGGTGTATGCCTACGACCAGATCCGCGAACTCCTCTACAAGCGGGAGATTTAGCCATGGCCACGAAAATCAAACCGAAACTGGCTGTCTGGAAGTTCGCCTCGTGCGATGGTTGTCAATTGAGTCTGCTCGATTGTGAGGATGAACTGCTGGACGTCGTCGGCGAAATCGATATCGCCAATTTTCCCGAAGCCTCCCGCGCGGTCGTCAAGGGACCGTACGACTTGTCGTTGGTGGAGGGTTCGATCACCACGGCGCACGACGCCGAGCGGATTCACAAGGTCCGGCGCGCTTCGAAGGTTCTGGTCACAATCGGCGCCTGCGCCACGGCCGGCGGCATCCAGGCGTTGCGCAACTTCGCCGATGTCAAAGCGTTCACTTCGATTGTCTACGCCTCGCCGCAGTACATCGAAACGCTGACGACCTCGACGCCGATCAGCAACCATGTTGCCGTCGATTTCGAGCTGCGCGGCTGCCCGATCAACAAGCTGCAACTGGTCGAAGTGATCAGCGCGTTTCTGACCGGCCGCAAGCCGGTGACGCCGCCGCATGCGGTTTGTGTCGAGTGCAAGCTGCGCGGCACCCCCTGCGTCATGGTAGCGCACGGCACGCCCTGTCTGGGGCCCGTGACCCACGCCGGCTGCAATGCCATCTGCCCGTCGTACAACCGCGGCTGTTATGGCTGCTTCGGACCGAAAGAAACTCCCAACACCGAATCGCTCGCGAGTCAATGGCAAAAGCTCGGCAGCGACGATCCCGGCATCGTCCGCGCCTTCCGCGGATTCAATGCCTATGCCGAGCCGTTCCGGAAAGAGAGTGAGATCCATGAAAGGTAGCCGCACGATCAAGGTTGACTATCTGGCCCGAGTCGAGGGCGAGGGCGCGCTCTACGTGAAGGTCAAGGACGGCAAAATCAGCGATCTCAAGTTCAGGATTTTCGAGCCGCCGCGTTTCTTCGAGGCGTTCCTGCGCGGGCGCGATTTCCGCGAAGCTCCGGACATCACGGCGCGCATCTGCGGGATCTGCCCGATCGCCTACCAGATGAGCTCGATCAACGCGATGGAGGCGATCTGCGGGGTGAGCGT
>JADYYF010000096.1 GCA_020853795.1 Candidatus Zixiibacteriota bacterium | reverse complement strand
GTCAGGAAGGGATTCCTGACGGCGCGGAAGAATCCCACCACAATCCCTCGTTGCGCGGGACGCTTCGCGGGCGGTGGGGCACCGGAGACGGATTTGGAAGACCCACCGCAAGCGGTGGGGCACCGGGAGACAACAAGCCGACTGAAGTCGGCACTACAAGGTGCGTCACTGCAGCGGGTCGAGAGTTCCTGCCGCAATCCCTCGTTCCTCGGGACGCTTCGGAGGCGGTGGGGCACCGGACCGAAGGTGATGAGGACTACAGATCAGTCGAAGGCGATTTTGCCGTTGCGGAAGTCGATCGTGACGACGGCGCCTTCGCCGATCTTGTGCTCGATGATGCGCAACGACAGCTCATCGAGAATTTCGTTCTGGATCAGGCGCTTGAGCGGGCGCGCCCCGAACACCTCGTCGAAACCGGCGCGAGCCAGATAGGCAATCGCGGCGGGAGTGATAGTCAGGGTGATGCCCTTCTTCTCGAGACGTGCAGCGACAAGTTGCATTTGCAGTTCAACGATGCGGGCGATTTCCTCCGGCGTCAATTGCTGGAAGATGATAATATCATCGACGCGGTTGAGGAACTCCGGCTTGAAGGTCTGGCGCAACACCTCCTGCACGGCCTGCTCTTGCGCCTTGCGGTCGTGGGCAAAGTGTGCGATCTGCTGCGAGGCGATATTCGAAGTCATGATGATCACGGTGTTCTTGAAATCGACGGTACGGCCTTTGTTGTCGGTGAGGCGGCCTTCGTCGAGCATCTGCAGCAGGATGTTGAAGACCTCCGGGTGCGCCTTTTCGATTTCGTCGAAGAGCACGACGGTGTAGGGATGGCGGCGGACGGCTTCCGTAAGCTGGCCGCCCTCTTCATAACCGACGTAGCCGGGGGGCGAACCGACGAGCCGGGCGACTGCGTGCTTCTCCATATACTCGCTCATGTCGATGCGGACGAGCATGCGCTCATCGTTAAACAGGAACTGTGCGAGGGCCTTGGTCAGTTCGGTCTTGCCGACGCCGGTGGGACCGAGGAAGATGAACGATCCGATCGGGCGGCCTTCTTCCTGGATGCCGGCGCGCGACCGCCGGACGGCGTTGGCGACGGCAGTGATGGCTTCCTTCTGGCCGACGACGCGCCTGGCGAGTTCGTCTTCCATGCGGGCGAGCTTGACCGATTCCTCGGTCATCATGCGCGCGACCGGGATGCCGGTCCAGCGCGAGACGACCTGCGCGATGTCTTCCTCGTCCACCTCTTCCTTGAGGATCGATTGGTCTTGTTGCAGTTGGGCGAGTTCGTCCTTGGCAGCTTTGATCTTCTTCTCGAGCTCAGGAATTTTGCCGTACGTGATCTCAGCGACGCGCTGGAGTTCGCCGCGTCGGTCGGCCTGCGCGGACTCTTCCTTGAGACGATCGATCTGCGCCGAGAAGTCTTTAATCTGGTCGATGATTTTGCGCTCGTTTTGCCAGTGCAGTTCGAGTTGGGCGCTTTCCTCGCGGGCTTCGGCGAGTTCTTTCTCCAGGTCGGTCAGCCGGCGTTTTGACTCGTCGTCCTTCTCCTGCTTGAGGGCTTCGCGCTCGATCTCCAGCTGGCGGATGCGCCGGTGCAGGCGGTCGATCTCGGTCGGCTTGGAATCGATTTCGATGCGGAGCACAGAGGCGGCTTCGTCCATCAAATCGATTGCCTTATCGGGCAGGAAGCGGTCGGTGATGTAGCGCGCCGAGAGGGTGACGGCGGCGACGATGGCATTGTCGCGGATGCGCACGCCGTGATGGACCTCGTACTTCTCCTTGATGCCGCGCAGGATCGAGATGGTGTCCTTGATCGAGGGTTCTTCGACCATGACCGGCTGGAAACGTCGTTCAAGCGCGGCGTCTTTCTCCAGATGCTTGCGGTATTCCTTGAGCGTAGTGGCGCCGATCGTCCGCAGTTTGCCGCGGGCGAGTGCCGGTTTAAGCAGATTGCCGGCATCCATGGCGCCTTCCGCGGCGCCGGCGCCGACGATGGTATGCAATTCGTCGATGAAGAGAATAATGCGGCCCTCGGAGTCTTCCACTTCGCGGATGACGGCTTTGAGGCGGTCTTCGAACTCGCCGCGATATTTGGTGCCGGCGATCATCTGGCCGAGGTCGAGGGAGAGCAAGGTCTTGTCCTTGATGGTCTCGGGCACGTCGCCGTCGACGATTTTCTTGGCGAGACCTTCGACGATGGCAGTCTTGCCGACGCCCGGTTCACCGACGAGGACGGGGTTGTTCTTGGTGCGACGCGAGAGGATCTGCATGATGCGGCGGATTTCCTCATCGCGGCCGATGACCGGGTCAATTTCGCCGCGGCGCGCCATGGCGGTGAAGTCGTGGGTGTACTTTTCCAGCGCCTGCATTTTGCCCTCGGGGTCGGGGTCGGTGACCCGTTGGGAGCCGCGGATGCCGGCGAGCGCCTTGAGCACGGTGTCGCGGTCGGTCTTGACGAGATTGCGCAGGGCGGATTGTTCCAGCAGCGCCAGGAACAGGTGCTCGGTGCTGATGTATTCATCGCGGAGTTTACCGGCCTCGGATTCGGCCTGGTCGAATACTTTGCGCAATTCCGGCGCGGCATAGGGTTCGCCGCCGGTGACCTGTGGCAGACGGGTCAGTTCGGACTTGACGCGATCGGCAAGGGCAGCGGCATCGATTTCGAGTTTGTGCAGCAACGAGGGGACGATGCCGTCGCGCTGTTGGATCAGCACCAGTAGAAGATGCAGGGGCGTGATTGCCTGATGGCCGAGCTGGCCGGCCAGTTGCATGGTACCCTGGACGGCTTCGGAAGCTTTGGTTGTGTATTTATCGAAGTTCATACGTCACCTTTCCCATCGAGCGACATCGTCAGGATCGCAGGGATCCTGACCTACAAAGAATCCGCAACTGTGATGTCAGGATCGCGGGGATCCTGACCTACTGCGGCGGGCTACCAGACAGACAGCAATGTCGCTGCGCCACTCCTCATTTATACAGCGGAAGTTCCCGGGATATTTGTGGCGGGAGAATCGCTTCAGGGCAATGAATTGAGCAGTTGGCGCGCCTGGGCGTCATTTGGCTCAAGCTCGAGATAGCGGCTTAGGTGTGCTCGCGCTTTGACAGAATTGTTGAGTTGGCGGGCGTAGATCAAGGCGAGATTGAGAAGCAGGCGGGGGTTGTCGGGGTCGAATTCGGCGGCGCGCTCGAATTCACCGGCGGCGGCGGCGAAGTCCTGATTTTGCAGGGCGGCGTTGCCGCGATCCTTATAGACGTTCGAGATGTTGAAGCGGATTTCGGCGCGCTGGCCGGCGGCGAGAATCGGCTTGGCGAGGCCGCGGGTGTAGGCTTCCAGCGCGAGATCGGGCATGCCGACCCGGCGGAGGAAGATGCCGACCTGATTGAGGAGCAGTCCGCGCGGTTCGTTATCGTAGCGGCGGAAGGCGAGGCGGAAATCGGCCTCGGCGCCGACGGTGTCGGGCGGCGACAACAGCAGCTTCTCCTCACCGCGGATCAGGTCGAGATTGACGAGCAGTTCGCGCGACATCAAATTGCCGGGGTCAAGGTCGGCGGGGTACGCGCGCACCGGACGCGATCGGTCGATCGGCGGGGAGAATTCGTAGAGCAGGCCGTAGGAGTGCAGGGAGTCGAGTCCCTCCCACCAGTCGGGTTCGTTCTGATAGTGGCTTTTGGCGAAGAACTTGCGTTTTGGTGAACTGGCCAGGAGCAGAGCCCGCGCAGTCAACACGTCGTTGCCCACGGTTGGTGAGTAGCGTCGAGCCTGCGCAATCAGCGGCCACTTGCGCACGGAGCGATCGTAGACCTCGACGTTGGTGCGATAGCCCTCGGCAAATTGCAGATAGAGCGGACCGAAGGAGTTGATGTCGCCGGCGACAAAGAGGAGACTGTTGTCGGGGGCGGCTTCGAGCAGCACGCGCGAGTAATCTTCGTAGAGCGTATAGTTGGACTTATCCTGATCGCGATAGTTGAGTGCCAAGAGGACAACCGCAGCAGCAATTGCCACAGTAGCCCAGATCGGCCGCGGCAGTTTCAGCCTTTGCAGCCACAGGAAGTTATTGGCGATCAGAAGCAGCGACGCCAGCAGCGGTGGCAGGAAAAAGGGTTCGTGATTGACGGCCTGGTGGAAGGCGGCCATGAAGAGTGCCATGATGAGGATCAATAGCGCGTAGACCGTGCGGCGGCGGACAAGGTTCCAGCCGACTGCGGCGCCGCTGACGATCAGGATCGCGCCGGGCCAGGACCAGCAATCGAGAACAGCGCGGGCGTAGAGCTGGAGCGAGAACACGACATGATCCCAGGAATTACCGACCCAGCCGGAATACTGCTTGAGGGTCATGTGTTGCCAGAGCGCCGCAAGTCCTTCGGGGTTGCCCCAGTCAGTTGCGGGATTGTGCAGCGAGCGAATCCAGAGATATAGGTAGATTGAGCCGGCGAGCAGCAGCAACGCGAAATAGAGCGGCAGACGGCGCGGCCGGGTGTATTCGCGGTCGGTGAAAAACGCATACAATAGAGCCGGCGCCAGAGCCAATGCCGAAGGATGATTGCTGAGGCAAAGGCCGAAGAGGTAGATGGTCAGCGGCCAGCGGTAGGGAGTTTGCGATTCGAGGGCGTAGAAGCAGAGCGCGATCAGGAGGACGTTGAGCGTGTAGATTTCGACGCCGTTGGTTTCGGCCCAGAAGATCGGGGTGAAAGCCCAGACCAGGCTGAGGCCGAGCGCGGTCAGATCGGAAAGGTGGCGGCGCAGGACCAGAAAGACCACGCCGACGGCGGCTGCCGCCGCGAGGGAGCAGAAAATCCCGCCGGCAAAGATCGGGCGTAGGAACGCGAGCGCCTGCACGAAGAGAGTGCCGAGGATCGTAAAGAGCGGATAGCCGGGGGGATGCGCGATGCCGAGCGAATTGAGAACGAGCGCGAATTCGGGCGAATCACCAATCCAGAGGGCGCGGCAAGTGGTCAGGAAGTAGACTACGAACGCGACGGCGGCGGCGATGACGGGGAGATAGCGTTTCATCGCTGTGTCCTGAAGTCAGGTCGGCGGTGGATCATGAGGGCAAGAAATCGGCTGGACGGGAGCGGCACAAGCAGAAAGCGGTGGCGCCGGGTGGAAGGAACGCGCATATAACGATTATGAAGACTCTCTTTCTGGCATTGGCCGTCATGCTTGGCAGCAGCGGGACAAGTGTCATGGCGCAGACGGCGGCGCCGTTGACGGTGACGACGGGGCGGGTGGTGATTGCGGTGGATTCGCTGGTGGCGCCGGGGACGGGTTTTGTGGCGAGCGTATGGCTGCTCGATACGACGATGATGTTGGGGGGATTCAATCTGCACCTCGAATATGACCACAACGCACTGGTGTTCGACTCAGCGACCTTTGGCGCTTTGACGAAGGGCGAATGGGAGTACCTGGCAGTGCGCACCGGCAAACTGACGAGCGGCGATTCGCTGGCGGTTGCTTCGTTCATTCGGATGGTGGGGTTGGCGGATCAGCAGGACGCGGCGAATCGGCATCCCTCGGCGCGCTCGCAAGTCGGGCCTGGCGAGGTGGCGCGGCTGTATTTCTACGCCACTGATGACCGTGATTTTCGCGGGTTAACCTTGCCGTTGCGGTTTCGCTGGGGCAAGTGCGACGACAATTCGTTTTCCGACAAATCGGGGCATGTGCTCTTGGTGGGTCAGAGCCTGGTGGAAGGGGACGGCCGCGCGATTGTCGCGGCTGACAGTACGCACGCCGGACCGCGCGAGGATTGTTTCAAGCGGCGCTACAATGCGCCGGTACGAGCCTTTGATTTTCGTAATGCGACGGTGCGGATCGGGGAGTAGCCGGAGCCCGTCGGGGCGTGAGAGGCCGTTTCAAAAGTCGGGACTACGCGGAAGTGATAGGGCGTCGGTTCACAATTTCGCGCTGGATCTTCGAAAATATCAACAGCATTCAAGTCCCCCGCGCGAAATCAAGAACCGACGCAACTGAGGATACTCAACTACGAGACAGCGTGGTTGGTCCTGCAGGTGCAGTTCGGTCTTCGAGAAAGGGGGTTAGCTCAAAACGACGAAGCGAATTGGAGCAGCTTGTCCTTGGGCATCAGGCTGACGGCGACGCATTCGTGTTGTTCGCACGACCAGATCACATACTGAAATTTGGGGCAGGAGCCGAGGTAGAACGACTTGCCGTCCCGATCCTGGCGGTCGAAGTGTGATTTGTCGATGGTGTTCTTGTCGAGTACGAAGACGGAGACTTCCTCGCCCGCGTAAGTGTATTCCAGATGCGCGTTGTCGTGGTTATCGACATGGGCGATAGCGGCACCGGCGAGCTGGAACTGGCCGGTGGGAGGCTGCAACAGGTCCTCCGGCACTGCGCCGATATGGGCGAGTGCGGCCTTGACCTCAGCCGGATCATGCGACTGGACGATATACTGCATCACATGGTCGAGACACTTGTTGTGTTCCATGGCGTAGGGATAGACCGCCTCCAGCACCGACCCTTTCGGCGCGAACGGATTGATCAGGAACACCGTGATGAGGATCGCGGCGGCAATCGGCATCAGCAGAAACAGGAGATTGCGGTTGTTCCCGGCCGAGGCGGCACCCTGCTGGCGATCGATCTTGGCGATCTCCACAAGAATGCGCGCTTTGAGTTGGTCTACTTCGCACGGCGTGTTCAGCTTGGCGTGAACCACGCGGTCGAATTGTTCTTCGAGTTGGTATTTGTGCAGGCAATCGCTGCAGTGTTCGAGATGCTTTTGAAGATCCTGACGTTCGGCGGGGGTCAGTTCCGCATCGAGATAGTCATAGAGCCTGGCTAATACTTCGCGGCAATTCACTGTTCAGCTCGTTCCTTCTCTCTATCGCTATTGTTCGCATACTCCCACAAGAGTTTCTGCAGGATCTTGCGGCCGCGGTGCAAGCGCGACTTGACCGTGCCGACCTGGATCCCCATGATGTCGGCGATTTCCTGATAGGCGAAGCCTTCGTTAAACGCCAGCACGACCACCATGCGGAATTCCTCGGGAAGTTTCTCGATCGCGGCGACGACGTCGCGGTCGATGATCTTGTTGAAGAACTCCTTCTCGGGATCGCTGGATTCGGCGACCAAACCGGGCAGTTGCGTGTGCATAACGCTGTCGTCGATGTCGTCAAACGAAACCGACGTCGACTCTTTCTGCTTCGCCCGGTAGTTGTTGATGAAGGTGTTGGTCATGATCTTGAACAACCACGCCTTCGCGTTGGTGCCTTGCTCGAACCGGTCGAAGCTACGATACGCCTTAAGCAACGTCTCCTGGACTAAGTCCTCCGCATCGGAAGGGTTCTTGGTCATCCGCAACGCCGTACGATACAGCGCGTCGGTATGGACCATCGCCTCTTGCTCAAAATCGCTCTTCAGGCTCTTGGCTTTGTTGCGAAACATGTCGTCGGTATCTAATCAACCAAGAGCTATTTGTCAATAGGAACGCGCCTTGGAGCCGTTGGTTCCCAAGGATTTCGAAGAATTTCAGGAAACAAGGAGGTCCTGGAATCGAGACAAGTCGATCGGCTGAAATTGTCGTGCCCGCGGAGTCAGAATCACCTTGACCGAGCGCGTGCGGAAGCGTTTCGTGAGGTATCGCACAGAGTTAGCGCCCCGGAGCCGTCAGGACGGAGTGTCTCAAGATGGGACGAATTAGACGGCGGTGGGTGCAAAGGAGGAGAGCGATGTCGCAACTGGTCCGGGAAGAGCTGCGCGCGACCGGCGTGGCGCGCGTAATTGTCACGCTGAAGCCGGAAGCGGCGGCGGCGAAGTCCTTCCGGCCGCTGGAAGTGCTGAAGAGCTTTTTCGTGCGCTCGGAGATCAGTCAATTAACGGCCTTGACACGGGAGCGGGCACGCAAGCAGCGGGCGGCGCCGCCGGTACGCTACTATCCGAACTTGGGAATCGCCTTCGGCACGATTGACGTCAACGGGCTGACCAAGCTCAAGAATGAGAAGGGACTGGTGGCAGCCGTCGCGGGAGCGCCGCAGATGAGCCTGATACGGCCGACACGGACGACGGCAGCCAAAGTCACGAGAACCGTGACGTGGGGGATCGAAGCGCTTGGCGTACCGGCGTTGTGGAAAGAGGGATTAACCGGCAAGGGTGTACTGGTGGGGCATCTCGACACCGGCGTCGATGGGAAGCATCCGGCGCTCAAGAAGGCTATCAAGTACTTTGCCGAATTTGACGTGCTTGGCATCGAGGTTCGTCCGACACCCTCACCGCATGACACCGACGGTCACGGCACGCACACGGCCGCGACGATCGCCGGACGCACTTGCTCGGGCAAGTCGATTGGGGTGGCGCCGGAAGCGGAGTTGGCGAGCGCAGTCGTGATCGAGGGGGGCGATGTGGTGGCGCGGGTGCTGGCGGGGATGGACTGGGCGGTCGGTAAGAAGGTCAAGGTGTTGAGCATGTCGCTGGGATTTCGGGGGTGGTGGGATGATTTCGAATCACTGACCGATATCTTGCGGGCGCGCGGCGTGCTGCCGGTGTTTGCCGTCGGGAATGAAGGTCCCGGGACGAGCCGGTCGCCGGGCAACTACTGGCAGGCGTTGTCGGTGGGCGCGATCGACAAGCAGCTGGCAGTGGCGGACTTCTCGTCGAGCCAGCGCTTTCGCCGCCGGCGCGATCCGTTGGTGCCGGACATCGTAGCGCCGGGGGTGGAGATCGTTTCCGCGAAGCCGGGCTCGGGGTATCAGGCGATGGACGGGACCTCGATGGCGACGCCGCACATCGCCGGGATGGCGGCGCTGTTGTGGCAAGCGAAACCGAGGGCCACGGTGAATGAAGTGGAAACCGCGATTTTCCAGTCGTGCCGGCTGGCGCCAACCATGCCGGCCGAACGCGCCAACCGCGGTTTGCCGGATGCCGCCGCGGCGGTGAAATTGCTGTTGAAAAGCAAGTCCCGGTGACGCATTTTTCTTGGGCACGAACGAACACGCCGCGTAGCACCTGATGGAGACGATGCCGTGACGGTGAAAGTGAAGAAGAAATCCCCGGTGGCGAAAGACAAGGCTGATCCTGATCTGAAGACGCTTCTGCGCTCAGAGACGGCGAAGACCCAGCCGATTGAGGCGGTGTTCGCGCTGAAGAAGTCGAAGATCGGTTCGAGCACACCGGCGCAGATCGGCAAGCTGGTGGAGCAACTGGTGGCGCGGGCCGCCAAGGCATCCGGCGGTACGTTCGAGGCGCTCAATGTGTTCAAGAATCTCGGCCGCTTTGTCGTCAAGGCTGATTCCGAGTTCATCCTGGCGTTGCTGGCCGATCCGGCGATCGACTCGGCCCTGGCTAATCGCCGCAGTGAAGAGCTCCTGATTCGACCGAAAAAGAAGCGCCCGGTGGCGTGACGGTTCCTTCAGATACCCCGATCCGACCTGAGAATCTGCTTGCAAATGGGGAGCGATACGTATACTTTCAGGGTAGATACTTGCACTATAATCAAAGCCATCGGTAACCACTGACGTTCACTCCTGAATACGGGAGGAAAAAATGCCGCTTGATCGAGTTTCGACGATCAAGATTCTTGTCGTCGGAGTCATTTTGCTGGTGATCCTGTTGGCGCGGATGCTGGAGGGGCGCTGCAAGCCGAATACGCCGAATGATCCGGTGCCGTGCGGCAGCAATTGCCTGGATGCGGAGGAAATCCTGTTTCCAGCGTATGTGTCGTCGCTATTGATCGACGGCCGGTCGACCTGCAGCGCACTGAACGACTATTCGTCGACCTGTCTCGGCTACTATGACAATGGCGAGGACTATGTGATCCGTCTGGAGGTGACGCGCACGCTGGCCTGCCAGATCACGCTCGACCCGAAGGGAACAGGCTGGACGGGAATCGTGATTGACGACAATTGCCCGCCCGACTACGATTGTCTGGGGCTGAGCACGACCTCGGGCACAATGCCGCACAGCATCCTGGGTTTACTGCTCCAACCGGGATTCTACTACATCATGGTCGATACCTGGCCCTCGCCGGCATGTATTCCGGAATTCGATATTCTGATCACGGAGATTAGCTACGATCCGTTCGGCGTCGATTGTACGTTGCCGCTGTCGCTACCGCCGATCGCGGCGAGCAGCCTGCCGTATGTGCTGGGATCAATCACCACGGTGGCAGCAGAAGACAACTATTCGGCAACATGTCTGGAAGAATTCGACGGCGGCGAGGATCTGTTTTTCGACTTTGAGTTGACGGAGCAACTGCGCCTGAGTTTCGACCTGGATCCGGGCGGCGTTGCCGGCAGCGGTTTTCTGCTCGACACCATCTGTCCGCCCACGGACAAGTGCATCGCCTCGGCAACCAGCGGCGATACGATGCCGTATGGGATCGCCGGGATTACGCTGCCTCCGAGTCATTACTACCTGATGATCGACACCTGGAGTCCGTCGGTGCTGCTGAACGCGGCGACGTTAACGATCGATTTGGCGTACCTCTGCGGCGATGCCGACGGCAGTGGCAATATCAGTATCTCGGATGCGATTTATGTGGTGAGCTATGTTTTCGCGGGGGGCGCCGCGCCGGAGCCGCTGGCGGCCGCGGACGTCGATGTCAGCGGTGTGGTAAACGTTTCCGATGCGGTGTACCTGATCAACTACATCTTTGCCGGCGGCGCCGCGCCGTGCGGATAAAATAGCCAGCGGCGCCGGAGAGGGCTCTCCGACGCCGTTGTGATTGGTAGTTAGACCGAATTTCCCCCAGGGCACTACTCTTTCACGATATTAAACTTCTTCACCTTGCGCCACAGCGTGGTGCGTCCGATTCCCAGTTTGCCCGCGGTAATCGAGTAATTCCAGCGATTTTCCCGCAGACTGCGGACGATATGCTCTTTCTGCATATCTTCCAGCGAGGCCGTTTCGGCGCCGCCGGTGGTGCGGTCGCCGCGTTCGTCGCGTTTGGGCATCGGTTTCATCAGGAACAGGTTGTCGACATCGATGACGTCGGCAATCGAGAGCGCCACGGCGCGCTTGATGGTGTTTTCCAATTCCCGCACATTACCCGGCCACTCGTGCGCCATCAACTTGTCGCAGGCGCCGACCGAGAGTCGTTTCGGCGGTTTGTTGAAATGGTCGCAGTAGCGGGCGAGGAAATGCTGTGCCAGCGGCACGATGTCTTCGCGGCGTTCCGCCAGCGACGGCAGATGCAGCGAGATGACGTTGAGGCGATAATAGAGGTCCTCGCGGAAGCGGCCGCGGGCGACCATCTGCTCGAGGTTCTTATTGGTGGCTGCGATGACGCGGACATTGGTTTTGAAGGTTTCGTTGGATCCGACCGGGCGAATTTCCTCTTCCTGCAGGACGCGCAGCAGCTTGGCCTGCAGCGAGGGCGAGGTATCGCCGACTTCGTCGAGAAAGATTGTTCCGCCGGAGGCTTCCTCGAAGAGACCCTTCTTGTTGGCGGTGGCGGAGGTGAATGCGCCTTTGACGTGCCCGAACAGCTCCGATTCGAGCAGCAGTTCCGGCATCGCCGAGCAATTGATGGCGACGAACTTACCGTCGCGGCGCTGCGAGTTGTTATGGATAGCTTTGGCGATCAGTTCCTTGCCGGTACCGGAGTCGCCGGTGATGAGGATGTTAATCTCCTGGGGCGCCACCTGCTTGATCACGTCGATGACGCTCTTGATGGCGGGTGAGGAGCCGATGATGCTGTCGAAGTTATAGTTTTCGGCAAAGGCCAGTTTGAGGTGCTTGAGCTCGCTCTTCATCTTCTTCTGGGCGAGCGCCTTCTCGACGGTCAGCAGCATTTCGGCTTCATTAAACGGTTTGGTCATGTAGTCGAAGGCGCCGCAGCGCATCGCTTCGACGGCGGTATCGACGGAGCCGAAGCCGGTGAGCATGATGACTTCGGCGTCGGGCAGCACGCGTTTGGCGGTGCGGATGATGTCGATGCCGAGGCCGTCGGAAAGGCGGAGGTCGGTGACGACCAGATCGAAGAGGCGTTTCTCGAGCCACTCTTGCGCGGAGGCGGCGGTGAAGGCGCACTCGACGGTATGGCCGTTGCGAGTCAACAGCGGTTTCAGCGCATTGCAAAGATTGCGATCGTCATCGACGATCAGAATGCTGGGCATGGGTCAGTCCTTTCCGGAAAATCTATCTTCATCGAATCAATTCCTCGTTGGAGAGCGGAACCGCGATCGTGAATTCGGCGTCCTCGCGACCGCAGCGGTGGCGCAGCGTGCCGCCCAGGAGGCGGGCGTAGTGCAGTGCGATCGGCAGGCCGAGCCCGGCATGGCCGGTCTTGGTGGTGAAGAACGGTTTCAGCATGTTGTCGACCACATAGGGGGGCAAGGGCGCACAGTCGTTGCGGAAGGTCAGCTCGAAGTGCTGGTCGCGCACGACGGCATCGAGGACGATGGCGTGGCGCAAACTGGCTTCCAGGCCGTTGTCAATCATCTCGCTGAGAATCACCTGATAGAGAGCGCGGTCGGTTTCGATCACGACCTCGCGCTCGAGACCGTTCAGTTCCAGATGATTGCCGTTGACGGCGGCATAGCGCTGCATGACAGCGCGCAACAGGGGGGTGACTTCGAACCGCGTCAAGCGCACCACGACCGGCCGCGAGAGCATCACGAAGCGATCGATCAGGCGGCGCTGCGCTTCGGCGGCCGATTCGACGACGCCGATGAGCATGGTAGTGTCGGGGTTGGTGTCAATCAATCCGGTGTCGCCCAGTTGTCCGGCGGCAGTCATCATCGCGCTGAGATTGTTGCGCATCTTGTGCGCGAAGGCGGAGACCAGATCATCAGGGATAGCGACCGTCGGCGCCGGCAGAGTCGCGGCGGCCGTGGTCGGAGTCGGAGCCGACGCCGGCGGTTCCGGCGTGGTGGCTTCGGCCAGTATGCGCGCATAGAAATCGCCGAGGGAAACTGTGATTGCATCGAGCAGCGCGTTGCGAGCCTGGTCGGAGAGACCGGGCAAGGTCGGCTGCAAGAGCAGATGGCGCGTCTGGTTGTTGAATTTCAGAGCCAAGTCGAGCAGAGGTTTTTCATCGGCAGCCGCGGCTTCGCCATCGCAAACTTGCAACGCGACGCCGGCAACGCGCAGGAGCGCGCCACAGCGCGACTCAAAGGCTGAGAGCAACTCTGACTCGGAGAGATACGCCGCCAGATCTTTGAGGATCGCTGACAGATCATGACAGTCAACGGGGGTGGCGGTGCGATTTTGTGCGGACATCATCGTGTTCAAAGCGGCACATCCTGTCTTCCGCTGAGGGTTTCATCCGTGAACCAACAATTGTTGTTTTTCATATCGGAACAGGCGGAGAAAGCTTGAGCTGCAGAAATGAGAAAATTTTTTCGGTCAAAGGCGGAAGGGGAGGGACGAAGCGGTGCAAATTGAAACAGCGGCAAGGGGCAAGAAAAACGCGGCGAATCGGAGGATTCGCCGCGTTGCTCCCGCTGGATCGGGGCGGAAGGTCTACATCGTTTCGCCGAAGATCGTTTGGCGGTTGTCCTCGATATCGGCGGTATTGATCAGCTTGGTGAACCACTTGTCCCAGAACGAGCTTTGGGCCGTCTGGAGGGCCTTGGTGCGCAAAGTGTCGCGTTCCGCGGCGAATCCGTCGAGACTGGCAGCGGTGCGTTCCTTAAACTCGATCACGGCAGCGCCATTGCCGCAAAGGACGGCGGGCGAGAACCGCTTGGCCTCGGAGAGGGCAAAGGCCGAGCCGATGAACGCAGCGTCGTTGCCCATGCCGGGCAGACGACCGGAGCGGGCGAAGAAGCCGGATTCGATAACTTCGTAGCCGACGGCCTTGGCGGCGTCGGCGAGTGCGGAACCGGCCATGACGGCGCTGTGGATACGCTGTGCCACGGCGAGCGCGCCCTGACGCTGGCGCTTGTCGATCATCTTGCGCTGAATGACCGGGTAGACATCGGCCAAGTCGGCGACGCCAGCCGTCTTTTGGCGGTCTTTGCGAATCAGGTAGAAAGCCTCATTGCGATCGATGACATCGGAGAGCGCGCCGTCCGCGGATTCGAACACGAATTTTTCGATCGCCTCATCTTTGCCGAAATTGCCGATCGGCTGGTCTTTGGCCGCCTTGCGCGAGCCTTCCTGAGTTATCCCGAGTTCCTTGGCCAGAGTATTGGCGTTGGCGGGGGTCGCTTCGTTCTTGAAGCGCGTGATCTTCGCCATCAACTCATCCATGGTCTCCTGTGAGACTTGGGGGCGGAAGAGGATGTGCGAGGCCTCGACTTCTTCCAGCTCCACCGTCTTGCGCGTACCAGTACGATTGATGATATGGTAGCCGAAGCGGGTCTTCACGGGCGCGGAGATGTCGCCGTCCTTCATGGCGAAGGCAGCGGAGTCGAATTCGCGGACCATCGCGCCGCGGGCGAAGAAGCCAAGCGATCCTCCCTTGCCCTTGCCGGACGGGTCTTCGGTGTATTCGTTGGCGAGGGTCGCGAAGTCGCCACCTTGATCGAGCAGCTTCTTGACCTCCAGCGCCTTCTGCAGCGCGGCGTCGTAGTCCTTGGCCGAGGCTTCCTTGTTCAGGCGGAAGAGCGTGTAGTAAGCCTGGTCCGGTTCGCGGAACTCGTCCGGATGCTCACTGTAATAAGCGCGGACTTCGCTGGAGTCGATTTCATTGGCCTGGACCGGGAATTTGGAGTACGGCACGAGTGCGTAGTCGACCTTGATCCGCTCGTTGTCGCGCAGGTACTGCTCCTGGAGTTCGTTATCGGAGACGCGCACCATGGAGACGACGTATTCCTGCAGTTTGAAGGTGGTCAAGCGGGGGCGGACCATCTGTTCGAGTTGCCGCCAGAGGTCGGCGTACTGGGGGTCGCCCATCGCTGAGAGATATTTATTGTAGTCGAACTTGCCGTTGGTCTGGAAGACTTCGATGCCCTGGACTTCCTGCGGCGGGAAGCGGCGGAGGAAGTCGACGACTTCCGCGTCGGTCAACTGGATCTTCAGGCGCTCGACCTGTTCTTGTTGCAGGTAGCTGTTGACGAATTCGTTCCAGGCCTGGCGGCGGGCGTTGCGATAATCCGATTCGGTGAAATCTTTATCGGGGGTCTTCTGGCGTTCACTCTCGATGAACTGCTCGGAGACCATGCCGAAGTTCTGCAGGGGGATTTCGCGGCCGTTGATTTTGCCGACGACGTTGGCGGCCATACCGGTACCGCCGCCGCGGCGACCAGTGAGGTCCATGCCCCAGGCAAAAATGATCGTACCTACAAAGGCAATCACCAGAATCCAAATGATGATCTGGGTGTTATTGCGCATAGCTTGCATCATAGCGGGAAAATTCCTCCGTCCGTAATAGTACCAAAACTTATAAAATATACGGGTGAGGGCGGTTCCGACAAGGGGAATCTTGCGGCGCCGACGACCTCATATCAGGCAGTTCGGCAAATTCAAAGCGGAATTGCACTTAGGGACGTCGTCAAGACAAGCAAGAGATGCTGCGCAAAGTGATCTCCGAGCGACGGTTAGACGCCGCAGGTCGCGATTTCACTTCGGCAGTCGGATAGACGGGGTTGCATGAGGTGCGCGCGGAATGGTGACCTGAAGCAACAGCGTCGATGAGATTCTTCGGGCCGGCGATGAGTGGCTGCGTCGGGCGGAGCCCAGTTTTTTTCTTGACGATTTCCGGCCTAAAGCGGTATCGTGGTTGAACTAAGTCGTGGGAGGGTCATGGAGTATTCTGCCCGAGAAGGCGCATTCTCCAGGCAGGGGGGAAGTACTATCTCTGGAGTTGAGAAGTCTCAGCCGGGCGGCGTTGATTACGGGTTCGCCCGCCGGGCGGCATCATTGCTGGAGGCCGGCGACTGGGAGGGCGCGTACGAGTTGTTGCAGGCCGGGATTCGGCAGTATCCGAAGTATGCTGTCGGATTGCAGGTGCTGGGCGATCTGTACGCGCGCCGCGGGCAACCGGTGTCGGCGACGTTCGCCTATTTGGAGGCGCTCAAGCGCGATGCCGACAACGCTCTGACTTTGGTCAAATTGGGGGATCTGTTCCGCGACGCGGGGCAGTTGACCGAGGCGCAGAAGTACTACCTGCAGGCGGCGCAATTGGAGCCGAATTCAGCGGCGATTGCGGCGCGGCTGGAGGAAGTGGGACGGTTCCAGGGGAGCGTCGGCCAGCCCGAACACGACATCCTGTTAACCGAAACCGCAGCGGATCTTTATGCCCAGCAGGGGTATAAGGACAAGGCGCGTGCCATCTACGCCCGCCTGCTGCAGGAATCGCCGGGGGATCCCCGGTTGTACGCCAAACTGAAAATGTGTGGTTAGGAGCTTATGCACGGACGAATTAGAAATCTGCAAGCGCTGCTGAAGGAGAACAATCTGGACTGCCTGCTGGTGAACGAGCTGTCGCAGGTGAAGTACCTTTGCGGCTACAGCGGCTCGAATGGACTGCTGGCGGTGTTCCAGGACGAGGCCTATTTCATTACCGACTTCCGTTACAAAGCGCAGGTGCGGACAGAGGTCAAGGGCGCGAAAGTCCTGATCGCCCAGCGCGAGCTATATACCGAGATTCCCAAGATCAAGCGGCTGCTGCAGAAGAATCTGCGCGTCGGATATCTGGAGGCGTACTTGACGGTCAGGAATCTCAACATGATCAAGAGCCTGCTGCCGCAGGCGCTGCTGGCGCCGACCGGCGGCATGGTTGAAGCGCTGGCGTCGGTGAAGGAAAGCGACGAGATCAAGAAGATTCAGAAGGCGGTGGATATCGCCGATGTGGCCTTCGAGCGGATTTTGCAGATTATCAAGCCGGGAGTGCGGGAAAACGAAGTGGCGGCGGAATTGGAATATCAGATGAAGATGCTGGGCTCAGAGGATCCGTCGTTCGAGACGATTATCGCCTCCGGCTATCGCTCGGCGCTGCCGCACGGGCGGGCGTCGTCAAAGGTGATCAAGAAGGGCGAGTTCGTAACTCTGGATTTTGGCGCGATTTATGGCGGCTACCACTCCGATATTACGCGGACGGTGGTAGTTGGGAAGGCATCGGCGCAGCAGAAGAAGATTTACAATTTGGTGTTGAAGGCGCAGATTGCCGGAACCAGGAAGGCGCGCGCGGGTTTGAAGGGGTCGGTTGTCGATAAGCACGTTCGCGACATCATCGCCAAGGCGGGCTACGGCAAGAATTTCGGGCACGGGCTGGGGCACGGCATCGGGCTGCTGATCCACGAGGAGCCGCGCCTGACGCCGCTGTCCGACACGGTGCTACAGCCGGGAATGGTGGTTACGGTCGAGCCGGGCATCTATATAGACGGCTGGGGCGGCGTGCGGGTAGAAGATGATGTCGTCATTACCAGAAGCGGTTGCCGCGTAATGAATCGGGCGGATAAGTCGTTGCTGGAGCTATAGTTTTTGTCAGAAAACTCGATAAACAGGAGTAGGGTTGATTCAACCCGGTCATAGAAGCTAATGAGAGAATCAACTATCCGGAAACTGGTGAAGTTGGTGGAATCTTCGGAAATCGAGTCGCTGAACATCAAGACGTTGTTCAGCAACGTGACGATCGTCAAACGGAGTCCGACCGGAAGCAACGGCAACGGGGGGCACGGGACAACGATTTCGATTCCGAAGGCACAGGCGGTGGCGACGTTGCCGCCGCTGGAGTCGGCCGCTGTTGCGCCCGCTCCGGCGCCGCAGCCGATCGCCGCGCCGACGCCGGCCCCCGCGCCGCAAGCGGTCGCGCCGACCGGCAAAGAGATCAAGTCGCCGATGGTGGGGACGTTCTATACTGCTCCGGAACCGGGCGCGCCTCCGTTTGTCGAGGTGGGTCAGCGGATCACGAAGGGGCAGACGGTCTGCATCATCGAGGCGATGAAGCTGATGAACGAGATCGAGGCGGAATTCGACGGCGTGGTTGTCCAGCGCATGGTCGAAAACGCGCAGCCGGTCGAGTTCGGTCAGGTGCTCTTCATGGTGCAGCCGGCGTAAGTCGCCGTCCGTCCGCCAGCCGTCGCACCGGTTCGTTTTCGGAGTAACCTTAAGGAGTGACCGATGAACCTGCGTGACATGCTGGTGGAGATGCAGCATCAAGTCGCCTCCGACTTGCACCTCCGGGTGGGGATTAAGCCGACCATCCGCGTCCACGGCAAGCTGGTCCCGATCAACACCGATCCGATCAGCAAAGAGGCGATGGCGGAAATCGTCTCGCAGATCTTATCTCCCGAACAGCAGAAACGCTTTGCCGCGCGCAGCGAAATGGACCTGGCGTTGTCCGTGACCAAGCTGGGCCGGTTTCGTATCAACCTGTACCGCCAGCGCGGCACGCCGGGTATCGCGATCCGGTCGGTCAACACGCTGGTGCCGTCATTTGAAGACTTGAGTTTGCCGGAGGTGATCCAGGATTTGTGCGAGACGCGGCGCGGACTGATTATCGTCACCGGCACGACGGGTTCGGGCAAGTCGACCTCGCTGGCGGCGGTGATCGAGCATATCAACTCGCACCGCGCGGAAAACATCGTGACGATCGAAGACCCGATCGAATACATCTACCGCGACAAGAAATCAATCATCTGCCAGCGCGAGATCGGCGCCGACTCGGAGAGTTTCGCGACGGCGCTGCGGCACGCGTTCCGGCAGGACCCGGACGTGATTCTGATCGGTGAAATTCGCGATGCCGAGACGATGGGGATCGCCCTCGCTGCGGCCGACACCGGCCACCTGGTGCTGAGCACGCTGCACACGATGAACGTGGTCGAGACGATCAGCCGTATCATCTCCTTCTTCCCGCCGCACCAGCATCAGCAGATTCGCCTGCTGCTGGCGGGCACGATGAAAGCGATCATCTGCCAGCGGTTGTTGCCGCGCGCCGACATGCCGGGGCGTATTCCGGCAGTGGAAGTGGCGGTGACGACCGGCGCGATCCGCGATTGTATCATCGATCCGATGAAGACCTCGTCGATTATCGAGTTCATCGAGGCCGGGCAGGTGCAGTACGGCATGCAGTCGTTCGACCAGTCGATTATGAAGCTGTATCGCGGCGGGCATATCACCTACGAGGATGCGATGCGCAACGCCTCGAACCCGGACGACTTCGATCTGCGCGTCAAGGGGATTACCTCGGCGTCCGACACGAGCTGGACGACGATCCAAGGGACGCATTAGAGACGCGAGAATTACAGAGGTGGGATACGCGAACGGCGCTCGGAGACGGGCGCCGTTGGTGTATGGGGAACTACTTCAAAAGGACCAGCTTGCGCGAGTCGGACTGGCCGTTAGCTTTCAGCCGGCAGAAATAGATGCCGGAGGCGACGCTGCGGTCGGAGTCGTCGCGGCCGTCCCAGGTGAACTCCTGAGGTCCGGCGGGCAAGCGGCATTGCGCTACATGTCGAACGACGCGGCCGGATACAGCGATAATCGCCAAATCAACTTCGGCGGACGCAGTCAATTCGAACGTGATTTTCGTCGTTGCGTTGAAGGGGTTGGGATACAGGGCGAGGTCAAAGTCCGGCACCGGCGCCGGAAGTTCGGCGTCGTCGTCGACACTGACGGCCTGAGGGTGAAGGTAAAGGACAAGATTCGGCATGCCCTCAGAGACGACGATATCATCTTCGCCGGGACAGCCGCCGATGTTGTCCCAATAGAAGACCCGATCAAGAGAATCGTAGCCGGGGGCAACGACCTGGTAAGATATCGAGCCGCCGTATGGCTCTCCGGGAGCGAAGCGCGTGGTACAGCAGTCGGCGATGGCGAAACTTCCGTCGGGGCCGGCTAAGGCGCATAAGTAGGAGTCGGGCCAACCGCAGGGGTAGCAGTGTGACAACAAACATACCCGAGCGCCGATTATCGGCAGGGAGTCGCGGTCGTCGAGCACGACGCCGGAAATGTTGTTGATGACCAGGCAGTCGGCGAAGAGTGAAGGCGCGACTGTGGACGTCGTCAGCACCGCAACGAATATGATGCCAAGAATGCGTCTCATGGCCAACTCCGGCAGGCTTTAGGTTCTTCCATCGAGATGAATAACCCCGTTCGTCGAAATTAAGGTAGATGAATGGTAGCCTCTGTCAATATTGAAATGGGAGGCATTCAATGGGCGCCCTCACCCCCGACCCCTCTCCCAGAGGGAGAGGGGAGAAGACGGGGTTTGTGAGGCAGCCGGATCGAAGAACGGTTAGATTGCTTAGTCGCGAGGGAATTTTGAGAGTGAGGGGGTATGGTCGCTCCTCGCGATGACAACATTGGGCGTAGGGGCTAGGTCCGCCTGCCCGGAGACTGGGGCAGAACAGGGAGGTCAGGCGCGCAGGCCGAGCCCCTGCGGTGTTGTGTACGGGCAAGATCAGGTGTCAAATCCCTTCGTCACGGTGAAGCGGCGGAGCTGCGCCAGATGACGCGGACGCGCAGTGTGCGGAGGTGGGAGGGGAACGGGATTTGACCTGCGAAACTGCGAAACTGTTCAGGTGTGACGGAAAAGGGATTTAACCTAAGAAACTGCCCAGGTGCGACGGAAACGGGATTTGCTCACGAATGGGGTTTGTGCCACAAGAAGTCTTGGCCAATGCAATTCGCTGAATCAAGTTAGCCACCTTGCAGGTCTAAGGATGTAACTACCAGAAAGGAGCGCTGCTGATTATCAAGATGAGGTTGATCAAGAAAATCGTTCGTTGGGCTTTGAGTCTGATCGGCGCGGCCATCGGTGCGCTCGTGATCTGGTGCTTGATTCCGATCAAGCCAACGATCGAGACGCTTCCCGAGCGTCCGGGCACCAAGTACTGGCAGATGGACAAAGGGTATCGGATAGCCTACATGCAGATACGGGCCGAGCCTCCCGCAAGCCGGCCGCCGATCATTTATGTGCACGGCGGACCGGGCGGTTATGTTGACTCCACCGAGATCAACACTTTCGGTGCGCTGGCGAGGTTCGGGCATGATGTCTACCTCTATGACCAGGTCGGTTCAGGATTGTCCGACCGGCTGCCGCGGCCGAAGGATTACACTTTCGACGGACACCTGGCGGACCTGGATGAGATCGTGACCCGAAGAATCGGGGCGGCGCGTGTGATCCTGATCGGGCAGTCGTACGGCGGGATTCTGGCGGCGAATTATGTGACGAGGCATCCCGAGCGGGTGGAACGAGTGGTGCTGAGTTCGCCGGGAGAATTGGCGCCGACCAGGTTTACTGCTGCAGGGCGTTGGGTGAACGACAGCTTGTATCCGACTCCGGATTCGCTACACTTCATCACGGTCAGGAGCACGGGCGGCGACGTAGCGATGCGGATGCCGCTGCGGGGATTGCTGGCGATGGCGGCGGCAACGATCCTGAATATCAAGGTCGTGCCGGACGCCGAGGCCGACGGAATCCTGAACACCCTTATCGCCGGATTTAGTTGGGAGATGGTTTGCGACTCGACCAACGTGCGTCCCGAGGAGGGCGGCGCCGGCTTCTATTCACACGGCTGGAGCAACTGGTTCGGCGATCTGGAGGATCCGCGCGCAGCCATGCGCTTGATCGAGGTGCCGGTGCTGGTGATTCAAGGGCAGTGCGACCATATTCCCTATGCGGCAGTCTACGAGTATGTCGATCTCTTTCCGAATTCGCGCTATGTGCTCATCGAGGGAGCCGGTCACGTAATCTGGTGGGAGAAGCGGGAGGAGTACTTGCGCCTGATCGGGGAGTTTCTCACAGGGCGGTAGAGGAAGTCGGGTGGGCGTCGAAGCCCCTCGGAGAGTAGTCTGAGGTCGGGTTCCGAGCGTTGCTGTTGCCCAATTCTACGAATTCATGTCGAAGCGAGAAACCCGGCACTCCCGAATTGCACACCAATGTCGGGTTTCTCATTCCGCGCGCAGCAATCCGGCTACTTACGTTGGATCGCCGCGCGGAATTCGGAACCCGACCTACGAGCTG
>JADYYF010000095.1 GCA_020853795.1 Candidatus Zixiibacteriota bacterium | reverse complement strand
TCCAGGGGAACCGCGGCATTGCCGCCCAGCCGGGCGAGCCCGCTGATCCGCACATCTGGGAAGCCGTCGGCGATTGTGCCCTTCGCCAGCGATGGCAGATTCAGCATATCGGTGAAGTTCTCCCCCGCGGTCTCGTGCAGAAAGAGGAAATGATACCGGTTCATTCCTGCGCGGAATTCATTAATGAGCGTAGGAGTCAGGCTGTAAGTATGCTGCGCCGCAAATGAGCGGTGGCGGTTCCGCAGGATATCGGCATCGAGCGGAAACGCGTTGTTCGTCACGTTGTCGGTGTTGTAATACGAAAACCGGCCTATCAACCATTGCTTGTCACTCAGCTTCTGATCCACGCGCACGGGCACCTGATCAGAATCGTCCGTGCTAGTGGCAATAGTTGTAAAGTTGCGCGCTGAGTCATCTGTGTTGGGCAGCGGAATGTACTCGAGAATGCTTTTCGACGCGGGATGGATTCGATTCGATGGTATCTGGTTACCAGCGAAAGGTTGCCGCACGGGGCTTTGCGGCGTGTACGTCAACGGGTCGTAGATGGTGCCGCTACCCGCGTAATTGCCTGTTCGCTGCGCTGCGGTTGGAACCAGCGAGCCCGTAGCCGTGCTGCGCCGTGTTCGCCTGCCTTCATAGTTCACGAAGAAGAAGGTGTTGTCTCTAGAAATGGGGCCACCGAGGCTGGCACCAAACTGGTTGAACACCAGCGGCGGTTTCGCCCTTCGTCCTGTCTCCGGCGCGATGGGTGCGAAATACTCAGTAGCGTCGAAGTTATCGTTACGCAGGAACTCGTAAGCCGAGCCATGAAACTCATTTGACCCGCTCTTGGTCTCGACATTCACGACGGCACCGGCGGCGCGACCGAACTCCGCCGAGTAAGTGCTCGTCTGCACCTTGAACTCACTGATCGATTCGATTGACGGTACCACCACGACCATGCCAAATAGCTGAGCGTTGTTATCAACTCCGTCAAGCATCCAATTGTTTTGGTCCTGCCGCTGTCCATTGATTGTGAGCGAGTGACCGCCCTGACGGGTACGAACCGTTGTCGCGGCGGGCGGACCTGGTGTGGCGCCGGGCACGAGTTGCCCTAGCTGCACGAAGTTTCTTCCGTTGAGCGGCAACTCTCGCACCTGAGTCGCGCCGATCACCTGCCCGAGCGCTGCCGTTTCGGAATCGACCAGCGGCACGCTCGCTTCGACCGTCACCGTCTCCGCGGTTTCGCCCACACTCAACTGCGCGTCGAGCCGTGCGGTCTGGTTCACTGCCAGTTCCGCACTGCTTTCGAACGTCTTAAAGCCTCCGTGCTGGATTATCACCGAGTACACCCCCGGCGGCAGGTTCGCTACTGTGTAGTCGCCCGTTTCATTCGTCTGCACCGATCGTTCTAGATTCGTAGCAACATTGCGAACCGCGACGGTGGTACCCACGACCGCGGCGCCCGATGGATCGCTGACAAAGCCGATAAGGCGTGCCGCCGTGCCTTGCGGATAGACAGGGCGCGTAAGGAGAAGCAGCGCGATCAGCGCCGCTGGAACTAACCGACGGGTGGAGAGTTTCATTGATGTCTCCGATTGTGATAGTGTCGACAATAGATCATTGTTGAGCCATTGTCAATAGAGGTTTTTATAAAATTATATTGACGGATTTTGCTTGTAGGATTGTCGACAATGTAGTATGATACAAATTTGCTCAATTGCTATGGGCACCTCAACGTTCGGAAAACTAAAACAGGAGTCAACTTCCGATCGCATTTATGCGGCGATCCGGGAGGCCATCTTCAGCGGCCGGTTGAAGACGGGCCAGCGTCTTACTGAGATCCAGATGGCGAAAGAGTTCGAGGTCAGCCGCGCCAGTCTTCGGGAAGCCTTGCAGCGGCTGTCGCACGAAGGTCTCATCGAGCTCAACTCCTATAAAGGCGCGCGTGTGATCGAACTGACTCCGGAGCAACTCGATGAGATGCTCGCACTTCGCCTGCTCCTCGAAGCGGAAGCGGTGCGGCAGGCCAAACGGCGCCTCACACAGACGGATCGCGATGTCCTGTACGCGATCGCGCGCAAGCTCCACAATCCTGGCGTTAACCCGCGTGCATATCCAACCTTCGACTTCGAGTTGCACCAGACTATCTGGGAGATCAGCGGCAACCGCACCTTGCAGCGCCACCTCAGTCTCCTCGTCTCGCCGCTGTTCGCAATGGGCACGATCCTGCGCTACTCTGAGAGCTCACGCGATCGCTCCGATTCGACGCGCGATGCTGGCGTCGACCACATCTCTCTCGTAGAGGCCATCTGCGACGGCACAGAAGAACGAGCCATCGAGTTGATGCAGCGGCACATTCTCGATAACTGGAAGGTAACTCGCAGCCGGATCGAGTCATTCATGAAGCAGGGCTCTTGAGCGGCGCACGTGATCCTATGGAGACCCACTTGCAGAAGTTGAAAGGCGTCATCGTCCCGGTTGCGACGCCGGTCGATTCAGCCGGGGACCCCGACCTTGCGGCCCTACGACGCCTGCTTTCCTTTTTGCTGGCGCATTCCCTCGACGGTCTGTTCGCTAATGGCTCGATGGGCGGCTTTGCGCACCTGACCGATGCTTCGCAATATCAGATCATCGAAACGATCACGGCGTACCCGCGGGGCGTGCCCGTGGTCGCCGGCGTGTCGGATACGAGTATCTCTCGTGTCCGCCAGAAGATTGCCGTGATTCAAACCATGCCCGTCGCGGCGCTCGTGCTGCTCCCTCCGTACTACTATATGTGCCGGCAGGACGAACTGATCCGCTTCTTCTTGCTCGCCGCCGATTTCGCACAGAAGCCGATCATTCTGTACGACAATCCGCGTTACACGCAGAATGCGCTCGAGCCGGCGACCATCGCCGGGCTGGCGCGTCATCCTAACATTCACGGAATTAAGATCAGCGCCCCGGACGTACTGAAGTGGGAACAGCTTTTGGAGCACGAGCTCCCTCGAGACCGTTTCTCGCTCGTCTGCGGAGCCGAGAAGCTGATGGATGTGGCGCTTGGCATGGGTTTCGACGGAATCACAGGCGGACTGCACAACATCACGCCGGGTCTGGCAGTGCAGCTTTATCGCGCGGCATCATCGGGGGATGCCGCGACTGCGTCGCGATTGCAGGCGCAGCTCAATCGCATCTATCAGGTCTTTGAAGC
>JADYYF010000094.1 GCA_020853795.1 Candidatus Zixiibacteriota bacterium | reverse complement strand
TAGAAGGGCGGTAGGTCACAATCCGGCGCGGAGAAGTGAGTGCGATTTGGCGTCTTGAGGGGTGCGCGGGATCAAGACCTGCCGCAACGCGGTAGGGCGTCTGCCGACTGAAGTCGGCACTACAGGGGACCAGGCGAAAGTCCGACTGAAGTCGGACCCACGTAAATTTGAGACGTCAGGATCGCAGGGATCCTGACCTACTGAGATCCTGACCTACTGGAGATGCCGCCAGGAAGGGATTAGGGACGGCGCGGGAAGTGCGGTGACGACCGACGGTGTGACAAATGTTACGGGGCGAATTAGAGGCCGCGGCGGCCTTTGTGGATGGGGCAGTATTCCTCGATGCGTTGATTCTGCAGGAAGACTTCATCGTACATGTTGGGGCAGCCGGAGGTGGCCAGCTTGCCGCTTTGCGGGCACACCGCCAGGTGCACGATGCCGGGGGGCTCGGGGAAATCCTCGACGGGAAGGTTTTCGTGCGCGGCGATCATGAAGTCGCACCAGATCGGGAGGGCGTTGGTGGAGCCGGCCTGGTTGTAGCCGATCGAGGTCTTGTCGTCGTAGCCGATCCAGGTACCGGCGGTGATCTGCGGCGTGAAGCCGACGAACCAGTTGTCGCAGAAATTGTCGGAAGTGCCGGTTTTACCGGCGGCGGGCCGCTGGAAGCCGCGCGAGCGCGCCGAAGCGGCGGTGCCCTCGCGATCGTCCATCACTGAGCGGAGCATGCTAACCGTAACATAGGTCTCGGCGGGATCGGCGACGGAACGGCGCGGGGCGACATCGTTTTGTTCCAGCACGTTGCCGTAGCGATCGACGATTTTGAGAATATAGCGCGGTTCGACGCGGATGCCGAGATTGGCGAAGGAGGTGTACGCGCTGACGAGTTCGAGGAGGCTGACCTCGGAGGTGCCGATGGCGAGTGCGGCATTGGGCGTGAGCGGGCTGGTGATACCCATCTTGCGGGCGTACTCGATTGCTTTATCGGCGCCGATTTTCTGCATCAGTTTAATCGCGATCAAGTTGCGCGACATCGCGAGTCCCTTGCGCATCGTCATGGCGCCGAGGAACTCGCCGTCGAAGTTTTTCGGACTCCAGACGTCGGAGCCGGGGATGGTGAGGGCAATCGGCGTATCGTAGAGGATGTCGCAGGGGTGGAAGCCGCCGGCAATGGCCGCCATGTAGACGAACGGCTTGAACGATGATCCGGGTTGGCGTTGCGCCTGCACGGCGCGGTTGAATTTCCACTTGGCGAAGTCCTTGCCGCCGACGAGCGTCATGAGATCGCCGGTGCGATTGTCGATGGCGACGAAGGCCCCCTGCACTTCCTTGTAAGCATAACCGGTCAGTTTGCCGGTCGAGTCGTATTGCGGGACGGTGAATTCGGGGTCGTTGTAGCGTTTGCGGCTCTGCATGCGGCGCTGCAATGAATCGACCTGGATTTTCAGCGAGCTTTCCACGACGCGCTGCAAGCCGGCATCCAGGGTGGTGTAGACGGCAAGTCCGCCGCCGTAGAAGGTGTCTTCGCCGTATTTGTCGACGAGATATTGGCGCACCATCTCGGTGAAGTAGGGCGCCTGACCGGTATTGTCGAGCGCGAGATTGAGGTCGAGCGGCAGTTGTTTGAGGCTGTCGGCGAGCGAAGCCTGGAGGTAGCCCTCGGCGGTCATGCGCGACAGCACGTAGTTGCGGCGGCCGAGGGCGCGATCGGGATGATTGATCGGCGAGTAGCGGGCGGGGGCGTTGAGGATTGCCACCAGCAGCGCGGACTCCTCGATTTTGAGATTCTCGGCGCTCTTGTTGAAGTAGGCGCGCGAGGCGGTTTCGATGCCGTAGGCGCCGTGGCCGTAGTAGTAGGTGTTGAGGTACATCTCGAGGATTTCGTTCTTCGAGTAAGTCCGCTCGATCTTGATGGCGGTCAGGGCTTCTTTGATTTTGCGCTCGAGCGACATTTCGCGGTTGTAGAAGAGCATGCGCGAAAGCTGCTGGGTGATGGTCGAGCCGCCGGCGGAGCCGAAGCCGGCAAAGAGATTGCGAAAGACGGCGCGCATGAAACCGCGCCAGTCGACGCCCCAGTGGCGGTAGAAGCCGTCGTCCTCGGTGGCGACGAGCGCGTGGATCAGGTGCGGCGGAATCTTCGAATAGGGGACGAGAGTGCGATTCTCGTAATGGAATTTCTGGAGGACCTCGCCGTGGATATCGTAGATCGTCGTCACCACGGGCGGCTCGATGTTGTAAATCTCCTCAATGGAGGGAAGTTCGTCCTTATAGGTCAGGGCCAAGCCGACGCCGACCAGCACGCCGAAGACGAGGACGGCGACGAGGACCAGGTAAAAGCGGTAAAGGGCACGGTGGGGATACTGGCTCATAGTACAATCGGGTTATACAGTAATGGTCACAACTCGTTGCCGCAATTTCATTTTCCGGGTAGCGGGGGGGAAGTCGGCGTTGACAATTTCGCGGTGGCAGGCGATATTTGGGGCGGTACCGCGCACGTTTCGTTTCTGATTCTCAGAGACTGCAAGAATTTGCCAAGAGTATGAATCCTTGCCAAGAGGAAGACTCTCGCACGGGAGTGCAATTGTCGGTTAGTTTTAGCCCGCGCGCACAAGTGGCCATTTGAGCCGGAAGCAGTCGGTTCATCGGCAAGCACTTAGGGGTAGAGCTGCAGCCGGGAGCGCGATGTTGCGCCCGGCGGGGAATCGGCACGGTAATTGCGCAGCCGGTATCGGAATTGAAAGCTGGAGGGTTTCTTGATTTATCGCCATATCCTGATTCTGGCAGCCGCATTAACGGCGATTTTCGCGCCGGGTCTGGCGGCGAATCGCAGCGAGTTGCAGCAGCGGCGGTTGGAGCGGCATCGCGTCGACGGTCTGGCTCCGGCAGCGAGCAACCAGGAATTTGCGGCACCGGGGAATCTGGAGCGGTCGCTGGCGCCGTTGTTCGGCGACAACAAGATCAATTCTGACAATCAGGCGGCGACGTTTGTGCAGCGCCATCCCGATGTTGCGCATTTTGCCGACGGTCGCGGCGCGGCGGTGTGGGAAGATGAGCGCAACGGCGTGTGGAAGATCGCGGCGCAGCCGTTGGGGCTGAGCGGCGCGGCGGTCGGCGCCAATCGCATTCTGGACAGCAGCAATCCCCCGGCATCTCTGCGGCATCCGCGGATTTTGGGCAACGCCAGCGGCGTGGTGCTGATCGTGTATGTCAATGAGACGTTCGGCGGCCTCTACGGCCGCACTTATGACTATGGTTTGAATTCCGGCGGCACCGAATTTCGCATTGACGATCCGGTGGCAGGCAATGTCATTGGCAATCCGGTGCTGGCGCTGTTGTCGGGAAATCGGTTTGTGGTGGTGTGGGAGGATTCTCGCGCCGGCGCGGCGATTTACGGGCAGATTCTGGCGGCGGACGGGTCGAAGACGGGGAGCAATTTCCGGATCAACAGCGCGGTTGATTCGCCGTATCGAATCGCGCCGTCGGTGGCGGCGAATCTGAGCGGCGATTTCGGCGTGGTGTGGGAAGATGGTCGCACCGGCAATGGTGACGTGTATTTTCGCTTGTTTACCGATGTCGGCACACCGCTGTTCGGGGAACTGCTGATTGACGGCGGGCACCAGGCTGACTTCCAGTTTATGCCGCAGGTGGAATTCCTGCGCGGCAACGGCTATTTGGTAACGTGGATATCGGATCGCGACGGTGGACAGAGCATCTTCGGGCAACTGGTGTCGACCTCGTCGGCGCCGATCGGCAGCGACTTTCAGATCAATGACGCGGCAACCGATATTTGCTGGGATCTGGCGATGACGGCGACGAACGATTCCGGCGCCGTGTGTCTGTGGGCAGAGTATTCGGCGACAGCGGCGATCCGGGGGCAAAAGATCGGCAAGACCGGCGCGTTGACCGGGACAAACTTCAATATTGAAGACGCGGGGCTTCTGCGCGAGCGCAGTTATCCGGCGGCGGCGCAGAACGCGAGCGGATACACGGCCGTGTGGATTGATGAGCGCGGCAGCGGGCCCGATATCTACGCACAGCGGCTGAGCACGACACTGGTGAAGAGCGGGGTCAACTACAAGCTCAACGATGACCTCAACGGCGCGCAACAAATGACGCCGGTGACCGCGGGGGTAACCTCGGTGCTGATCGCCACGGCGTGGCAGGATCGGCGCAGCGACCAGGGCGATATCTATCTGCAAATGGTGAATGCGAACGGGAATCTGTTCGGTGCGCAGATCAAGGTGAATGACGATGCCGGGCGGGCGGTGCAGAGCGATCCGGCGGTGGCGGGATCCTCCAGTAGCGTGATCTGGGCGGTGTGGGAAGATGCGCGCACGACGACGGCGGGCGGGCAGAATATCTTCGCGCAACGGCTGGACGGCGGCGGCAATAAGCAGGGGGACAATATTCAGGTGAACAGCGACGGGACGGCGGCGCCGAAGTCGAGTCCCGACGTCGATCTGACCTCAACCGGGCGGGCGATGATGGTGTGGGTGGATGAGCGCGGGGGGAGCAAGCAGATCTATTCGCAGAAGTACACGAATACCGGCCTGCCGCTCGGCGTCAACACGCTGGTGTCGACGGTGGCGGAGGCGGCGGAGAATTTCGAGCCGCACGTCGGGCAGCGTACCGATCTGTCGCACGTGGTGGCGTGGATGGCGATCGTCGGGTCGAAACAGACGGTGTATTTCCAGCGCTACAACACGGGCAACAACACCCTCGGCGCGCCGCAGATGTTGGCGGTCGATACGACTCTGGCGCAGGTGCTGGATGTCGATCTATTCGTGCACCGCAACAGCGGGCGCTTCTATATAGCCACGATCGAGCGAGCAGGCGGTGAGTCGCAGGTACGCTTGTATCGCTACGACGCCGACGGCAATCTGGAGTTGACGCCGTTTGAGGTGAGTGACAATCCGGGGACGTTCAGCGACCTGCGGCTGGCGGGTGATTATAACGACGCCATGCTGGTGACCTGGACGAGCACGAGCGGCGGAGCGCAACGGGGATACTTGCAGTTGATGCGCGCGGACGGGTTTGCGCTGGGAAGCAATCAAGCGATTTCGAGCAGCACCGCAAATCGCCAGGAGATGACTGCCGCGGCGACGATGATCGGCGGATATTATTACTGCATCTGGGC
>JADYYF010000093.1 GCA_020853795.1 Candidatus Zixiibacteriota bacterium | reverse complement strand
GGGCGGATAATTGCGAATCTTGTCGAAGCCGGAGAAATTGCGGACGAAGGCGACCGAGAAATTCGCGGGGCTGATCAGAATTTGGCGCAGAAGACCGACGGCGGAATCGAAATCATCGGTCATGACGCAGACCAGTGACATTAATTCCATGAGGAAGGTCCCCAATACATGATCTTTGCCGGAGGGAACAAGTTCGAGGGCGCGTAGTCCGGATGCATGTGCAAGGTCACGCTTGCCGATGCCGGCGAGAGCGATGGCCAGATGCATGTGAAGGCGGGCATCATCGGCTTGGGTCTTGACGCGGGTCTCCAATAAGACGCGAGCGGAGTCGTAGGCACTTACACTTTCTGCTTGGTGACCCAGGCGCGCGGAGATACGAGCTTTCACGATGAAATAGATTTCCATCTCGCCTTCGTCAACCCAAAGGTCTTTGACCATGACATCATAATCATGGTTGAAGTAGCGTACGAGAGCATCAAGCAGAATCCACTCAACGCCGAGTTCGGTCGGGTTCAGATGTTTGGAGGCATCGCGGATGACTGCGGCCGCTTGATCGAGATTCCAGTCGCGCAGGACGCAGGCCATGGCCTTCTTGACATAGAGGTCGGACCAGGCCGGCGCGAGCCAGAGGCAGTGGTCGAGAATCGGGATGGCCTCGTCATAGCGCCGCAGCAGCAGGAGTGTGTTGGCGCGCTCATAGGTGATCAGTGCCGATTTCGGGTCGAGGTCGCTGGCGCTCTCGATCGAGCGCAGCGCCTCGTTCCATTTGCCCAAGCGGCGCATGATATATCCCTTGGAGGCGAGGATACTGGCATCGTTGGGGCGGCGAGAACTGACACTGCTGAATTGCTCAAGCGCCTTGACATAATCGGTCATGCCGTAGTAGTAGTAGTAGCCGAGCGCCTGCTTGGCCTCCGGTGATTCGGGCGCAATCGAGAGCGCGCGATCGACGCATTGTTTGGCCTGGGCCAATCGTTCGGCGGTATGGTCGTAGTGGAACCAGTACATTGAGATGTGGGCGCGGGCGAGACGCGCGTGCGCATGGGCGAAGCGCGGATCGATTTCGACGGCGCGGCGGTAAAGATCGATGGCGCGATGGAGGTCTTCCTCGGCGAGGCTGTGGGGGAAGATTTCGTTGGCCCGCAGGAAGCAATCGTAGGCTTCAACACTGGCGGTATGGCGGTCGGCGAGCATGCTCAGTTCCGGCTCGCCGAGCAAGACCCCGAGAGCCCGGGCGACTTGTTCGCCGACCTCGGACTGGACGGCAAAGATTTCATTGACCTCGCGATCGTAGGACTCCGACCAACGTACGGTGCCATCGGCGGCGTTGACTAATTCGACGTGAATGCGGACAAAGGGCTGGGTCCGGGCGGTGTCCCAGCCGAGCGAACCAAGCAACAGGTAGCCGCAGCCCAGCTCGGCACCGATCGCGCGCGGACTTTGCTCGCCCATCCGGTATTTTCTCGAGCTGCTGAAGGAAATGACCTTCAGTCGCGCCAGCCGTGACAGGTAACCATTGATTTCCTCGGCGACGCCGTCGGCAAAGTAGCTGAGATCGTCGCGACCGCGATTGTCAAAGGGAATCACGGCGACGGAGACCCGCTCGGCGGTGATGGGGAGCGGAGCACGCGCTTCCGCTTTGGCGCCGGAGCGCAGATCGTCGGCCATGGCGCGGATGGACTGATAACGTGCTTCGGGAGCCTTCTGCAGAGCGCGGTCAATCACGCGGCACAATTCGGGAGGGACTTCGGGATTCAGGGAGAGAATGTCATTGTAGGGCAAGTGCACGACAGCGAAGAGCACGGCCATGGTGTGCTCGCCGCTGAAGGGCAGTCGATGGGTGACGATTTCGTAGAGCAGAGTTCCCATCGAGAAGACGTCGGAGCGAACATCAAGCGGGCGGCCCTGGGCTTGCTCCGGCGACATGTAGTGCGCCGTGCCGACGATGTGGCCGCTGGAGCTTTCGGCGGACGATCGCTGCAGTTTGGCCAGACCGAAATCGAGAATCTTGGCGTGGCCGTCTTTGGTGATCATGACATTGCCGGGCTTGATATCGCGGTGAACGATTTGATGATCGTGCGCTGCCTGCAGACCGTCGCAGATCTGGAGAAAGATGCGTAGGCCCTGCTCGAGACTAAGTTGGCCGCGTTGCAAGAGGTCCTTGAGACTCTCCCCCTCGATGTACTCCATCGCGATAAACTGAGTGCCGGCCGAATCGCCGATTTCGTGGATGATAGCGATATTCGGGTGATTCATTGCGGCCTGCTTCTGGGCTTCGCGCAGGAAGCGTCCGCGCATTTCAATGTCGGCGGCGTATTCGGGCGCCAGGAGTTTGACGGCGACGTCGCGTTTGAGTGTCTCGTCGAAGGCCTGGAAGACGAAGCCGGAGCCGCCGCGGCCGAGCAGGCGCGTCAGGCGATAGTGGCCGATCTGAGAGCCGGCCGAGGAGTTGAAGTCCGCGGTTTCATCGAGCGGACGGCCGTGATCGTGCTCAGCCAACGAAGAGTCCCTCCCTGAAAGTTGTCTTTAGACAGCCCGAATGTAGTGGCTGTTGATAATTATACATTTTTGTCTTGGTTTGTCAACGGGTGCGTGAACGAAAGCGGTGGGATGATCCAAGTTATTGGGATCGAGGAGGCGAGGCGGGTCGGTGGGAGTTTGGGTCGATGTTGCGGGTATTTTGTTGACTGTGTGGTCGATCTTTGGTATACTCCAGTAGTTTACTTCAACCACACCCCGGGGAGGCATAGTGGCATCTTTGAAGGCTCTGTTTTTCCTAACGCTTGTGCTAATCGCAGCAAGTTTGAATTCGATTTTTGCGTTCTGCTTCGATCCAGCACAGAACTTCCCAGCTGGCTTAGGTCCATCAAGCGTTTTCTCGGGCGATCTGGACGGAGACGGCGATCAAGATCTGGCAATTACGAATCGAGACAACGACAGCATCTCGATCTTAAGGAATAATGGGGACGCATCCTTCATCGATAGATCTGATTACAGTTGCGGCCCTAGCGGCTCGTCGCCACACTCCGTCTGTGCCGCGGATATGGATGGCGACGGAGATTTAGACTTGGTCGTCGGGAACTACTACGGGAACGTCACTGTCTTGAAGAATCATGGGGACGCGACATTTTCCGCTCCAAGTAGCTTTTTGGCAGGAACGCACCCGTGGAAGGTTGTGGCCGCCGATTTCGATGACGACGGAGATCAGGATGTTGCCGCTGCAAATGATGGCACCGCTGACGTCACCATATTGAAGAACGATGGCAATGGCATGTTGACAGTCGCGGTGAACTACCCCGTCGGTTCTCATGCTCGCTCCGTATACGCCAGTGACTTGGACGGGGACGGCGATCGAGACTTAGCCATCGCTACTGCTGTTAGTCCAAACATCGCAATTCTTGTTAACGATGGCGGGGGAAACTTTTCCGGAGCCGTGAACTATGCAGCTGGAAGCGATCTCAAGTCAATCGTTGCTGGGGATCTTGATAGGGATAACGACCAAGACCTAGCGGTTACAAACGGAGATGGAGACGTTATCTCGGTCTTGAAGAATAACGGAAATGGGACATTTGCTGCCGCCGTCGCCTATCCGGTGGGGGACTTTCCCCGGTCACTGTTCCCCGCCGATCTCGATGGAGACGGATTCAAGGATTTGGCCGTAGCGAACAACAATAGCCATAGTATCTCGATTTTGCAGAATAATGGTGACGGGACATTTGCAACCGCAGTAAATTATTCAGCGACCTGGGGGCCAACGTCACTTCTTGTTGCCAACCTGGATGGCGATGGAGACCTGGATCTTGCAGTATCAAACGGAAACAGCAGAGACGTTTCCGTACTGAGAAACTGCTTGGCTGACAGTGATGGCGACGGCATGCCCGACGTCATCGACAACTGCCCATCCGCCTACAACCCCTCCCAAGCCGACACCGATGCCGACAGCATCGGCGATGCGTGCGATGAGTGCATTGACATCGATCCGGCACCGTGGGGGTTCGGCAACAGCGAGGGGAGCATGTGGCCACGTTCTTGGTGGCAGCAGTTCAACTACTGCTATCCGAACTCGCCGTGCAATCTCTACTGCCTCTTGTGCCAGCCCGCCGATTTCCCGAACTGGGATCTCTTCGCTGCGGCGATCGGGGAGTCACAGGCCTACTTTGACCCGCCGCCAGGAGCGGTCAGATATCGCCCGTCGGCGTTGGCGCAGTGGGAGGCTCTGCGCGGCGCCTGGACCGGATCGTGCTTTGGGTTCGCAGCGACGACAAGCTTGTTCCACGACGGGATCTTTGAACTCGACTACGAATTCCCGGGTTACGCGACGCTCGCGCAGGTGCCACTCGATGCCGCCGCGCGCGCAATGATCAACAAGCACTATCTCTATCAATTTGGCTTCGACCAGCAGAAGCTGATCAATGCGGCCTATACCAGCATCACACCGGCGCAGACGCTGGCGGCGTGCAAGGAAATGTTCAACAAGACGCCGCGCAACGATCGGGTGCTGATGATGTTCAATCAGTCGAGCAGCGGCGGTCATGCGGTGGTTCCCT
>JADYYF010000092.1 GCA_020853795.1 Candidatus Zixiibacteriota bacterium | reverse complement strand
CAGCACTACCCGGAGACGATTCGGCCGGCGCTGGAAATCATCGGCAAGCGGGAGGATCTGACCGTCGTCAGCGGCATGTTCGTCCTGATCATCAAGAACAAACTCTACTTCTTCGGCGATACGACCGTCAATATCGACCCGACGCCGGAACAACTGGTTGAGATTACGATGATGTGCGCCGAGGCCGCGCGCCGCTTCGGCATCGAACCGCGCTGTGCCCTGCTGTCGTTCTCGAACTTCGGCTCGGTGAAACATCCGCTGGTTTCGAAAGTCCAGAAAGCGGTCGAAATCCTGCACCGCGAACATCCGGATCTGGTGGTCGACGGCGACATGCAGGCCGACACCGCGACCGACGTTGAGATCCTGCGTCCGCACTTCCCGTTTAGCCGGCTGCAGGATCAGGCGAATGTCCTGATCTTCCCGGAACTGGCCGCAGGGAATATCGCGTACAAGCTGATGGTTAAGCTCGGCGGCGCCGAGCCCATCGGCCCGATTTTGATGGGAACGAAGAAGCCGGTGCATGTGCTGCATCGCTCCAACGACGTCGACCAGATCGTCGTGATGGCGGCGCTGGCGACGGTTGAAGCCGGGCGGATGACGGTCGAACTGCCGGCCGCCAATGCTACCGCTTCCGTCAAGTAGGCGCTTGGCCCCGGCCTGAGCCGGTTTTTCGCTTTCAATTTAGGGGCACAGTGCGCTGTGCCCCTATTCTTGTGTTTGACTATGCACGATTTCGTATCGCGACTGCGGCAACATCTCGATGAGCGCATCAAGGAACTGGACGCGCTCCACCGCACTGCGCGACTGCTGCAGGACGACATCGGTCCGATCCCCGAGTTGCTCGCCGAACTGGTGAACCTCTTGCCGTCGGCATGGCAGTATCCCGAAATCACCTCGGCGCGCATTACCTTCGGCGACATCGAAGTCCGCACTGCGGATTTCCAGACCGGTCCGTGGATGCAGCAGGCACAGTTCGTGACGCGCAACGGTATTCGCGGCCTGATCGAAGTCTACTATCGTGATGCCCGCCCCACCGCCGCCGAAGGTCCGTTCTTGGCGGAGGAACGCGAGTTGATCGGCTCGCTGGCCGAGATGCTGCGGATGTATCTGCAGCACCGGCAGGCGCGCGAGGAAATCCGCCGCGCCCATGACGAACTTGAACGGTTGGTGCAGGAGCGCACGGCCGAACTGCGGGCTACCAACGTTGCGTTGCAAGATCAAATCGAGGAATTTCGTAAGGCCCAGGAGAAGATTGACGCCTATCAGCGCCAACTGCGCAAACTTGCCTCCGACCTGTCGCTGACCGAGGCCCGCGAGCGACGTGCAATTGCTTCCGACCTCCATGATCACATCGGCCAGACTCTCGCCATCATCAAGATGAAGATCGCCGGCCTGCGCCAGTACAGCGACACCAGTCAGCGCGATGCCCGCGCCGCCGAGATCCTTGACCTGCTCGACCAGACGATTCAATACACGCGCTCGCTGACTTTTGCCATTAGCCCGCCGGTGTTGTATGAACTGGGCCTGGCAGCGTCGCTGGAATGGCTGGGCGAGCAGTTCACCAAGCGGCATAATCTGCCGGTGGTCGTCCACGCCGACAGCTACGACAAACGCCTGAACGACGAAGTAGAAATTGTTATTTTCAAGGCCGTGCAGGAGCTCCTGACCAACGCCCTCAAGCACGCCGAAGCCACCGGCGTCGAAATCAACGTCGTGCGCAGCAACGGCAAGCTGCAGGTCTTCGTGATCGACGACGGTCGCGGGTTCGACACGGAGCGCTTGGCGCGCGCCGATACCCCGGGCGGATTCGGGCTCTTCAGCATCCGCGAGCGGCTGATGCACCTCGGCGGGGCATTGGAAATCAACTCGTCCCGCGACGGCACGGCGGTCTGTTTGACGGTGCCAACTTTATGAAGCCGCAGGCAACGCAGATCCGGATCGTCCTCGCCGATGACCACAAACTCGTCCGCGACGGCCTGCGGTCGATGTTGGAAGCGCAGCCGAACCTGGCAGTCGTCGGCGAGGCCGGCGACGGACAAAGCGCGGTCAAACTGGCCAAGGAACTACAGCCGCATATTATCTTGATGGACATTTCTATGCCCGATCTCAACGGCATCGAGGCCGCCCGCCGGATCGCGACTGAATCGCCGCAGGTGCAGGTGATTATTCTGTCGATGCATACTGACCGCCGCTATATCATCGAAGCGCTCAAAGCGGGGGCGCGCGGCTACTTGCTCAAGGATTCCGCCCTGGAGGAAGTCGTCAACGCTATCAGTGAGTGCCGCGCCGGCAAGGTGTACCTCAGCACCAAGATCTCCGACTTCGTGATCAACGACTATATCAACCTCGCCAAGACTGGTGAGTCTTCCGCATTCTCCATCCTCAGTGCCCGCGAGCGCGAAGTGTTGCAGATGCTGGCCGAGGGCAAGACGACCAAAGAGATTGCCGGCCAGTTGGTGGTCTCGGTCAAGACCATCGAGACTTACCGCAAGCAGATCATGGACAAGCTTGATCTGCACTCAATCGCAGAATTGACGAAGTATGCCATTCGCGAGGGTCTGACCCAGCTGAATTAAGGCCCCCCGTTTTCGCGCCTCAAGAATCGCTGTTGAAGCGCCAAAAGTTCCGATATAATAGTTGTATGTCAGGCCATCGTCTGGTCTTGGTCACTGGAGCCGCCGGTTTCATCGGCAGCCACCTGGTCGAAGCTCTGTGTGCGCGCGGTGATCGCGTGCGCGCCTTTATTCGCTATACCTCCCGCAACGATCGCGGCTGGTTGGAGGCACTGCCCCAGTCTCTGAACGCTCAGGTGGAGATCATTGCCGGTGACCTCAAGGATGCTGACGCGGTCCGGGGCGCCGTCAAAGGCTGCGAGGCGGTGTTTCATCTTGGAGCACTAATCGGGATTCCCTATTCATACATCCATCCGCGCCACTACGTCGAAACCAATATTGTCGGTACGACCAATGTGCTGACTGCGGCGCTCGACCATCAGGTGCGGCGGGTGGTGACATTGTCAACCTCGGAGGTTTACGGCACGGCGCAATATGTCCCGATCGATGAGCGGCATCCCCACGTCGGGCAGTCGCCGTATTCGGCCTCGAAGATTGCCGCCGACGCGCTCGCCGAGTCGTTTCATCGCAGTTTCGGCCTGCCGGTGACGATCATCCGGCCGTTCAATACATATGGCCCGAGGCAGTCGCTGCGCGCGATCATACCGACGATTATTGAACAGTTACAGGCGGGTTCGGAGGTTGCGCTCGGGGCTACGGCGCCGACACGAGATTTCACCTATGTTACCGACACCGTGGCCGGAATCATCCGCGCGGCGGAGGTCGACGCCGCCGTCGGCAAGTCGATCAATCTTGGCTCGGGTACCGAAATCGCGATCGGTGAATTGGCGGAGCGGATCGCACAACTGCTGCAGAAACCGTTGCGGCTCAAGTCCGAAGCGGCGCGGCTGCGTCCGGCGGAGTCGGAAGTCGAACGCTTGCTGGCCAACAATGCGCTGGCGCGACAGGTGTTATCGTGGGAACCCGTCGTCGATCTCGACGACGGCCTCGCCCGCACCATCGCGTGGTTCAAGGAAAATCCGGCGGCACGACGTGCACACGAGTATATTGTGTAGTCTGATGGCGCTCCCCAGTCGCCGTCTTCAACCGTCGATAGCTGTCACGACGAGACAGAGAGAGGACAAATAGTTATGCGATACCTGGTTACCGGCGGCGCCGGCTTCATCGGTTCCAACCTCGTCAAGGGTCTGCTTCAGCGCGGCGAACACGTGCGCGTCCTCGACAATTTCTCAACGGGCCGTCGCCAAAACTTGGCCGGGATCGAGTCGGAGATCGAGCTGATTGAGGGCGATATCTGTGATTTCTGGACAGCGCTGGACGCCTGTCGCGATATCGACTTCGTCCTGCACCAGGCGGCGTTGCCGTCGGTGAACCGCTCGGTCGAGAATCCCCTCACCGCCAATCACGCCAATATCAACGGCACGCTGACGATGCTCGAATGCGCGCGCCGCAATAACGTCAAGAAGTTCTTCTTCGCATCGTCCTCTTCCGTTTACGGCGACACGCCGACCCTGCCCAAGCGCGAGGACATGCTGCCCTCACCCTTGTCGCCATATGCTGTTAACAAGATTACGGGTGAGTACTACTGCCGCATCTATTCGACCCTGTACCACCTGCCCTGTATCGCTTTCCGCTACTTCAATGTTTTCGGCCCGAATCAGGACCCGCAAAGCCACTATGCGGCGGTGATTCCCAAGTTCATCACGGCGCTGCTCAACGACGAGCAGCCGACGATTTTCGGCGACGGCTACCAGTCGCGGGATTTTACTTACGTCGACAACGTCGTCAGCGCGATCACCACCGTCTGTAACATGGATACGGTCACCCCCGGCGAGTACAACCTGGCTTGCGGCGATCAAATCACCCTGCGCGACCTGGTCAAATATCTCAACGAAATCATCGGCAAGAAAATCGAACCGCGCTTCGACGAACCGCGCCCCGGCGACATCAAGCATTCGTTCGCCGATGTGTCGCTGGTACAAAAAACCTTCGGGATTAAGCCGGCGATTGGCTTCCGCGAGGGTCTCGAAAAAGCGGTCGCATTTTACCGTCGGGAAGCTTTAGTTCAGAGTCGTGCCTAACTCCTCCGCCTCCCATATCGACAACAAGCCGGCTCCGGCCTGGTGGCAAATCGGACTGATTGCTCTGGTCATCGTGTTGATGTACCTGCCGGTGTTGTCGAATCTCGCTCGCGACTGGTACACCGATGACAACTATTCACACGGCTTTCTGATCTTGCCGATCAGCTTCTGGCTGGTCTGGCGCAAACGCGAGACGCTCCGGTCGATTCCGCTGGAAAGCAGCAAATGGGGTCTCGTCGCGATCATCGGCGCACTCTTGATGTATCTGCTTGGTACCGCCGGCATGGAGTATTTCACCGTGCGCGTCTCCTTCGTGCTGCTGCTCTTCGGGATTACGCTCTATCTGGCCGGTGCCAGACTCGTGCGCGAAATCTGGTTCGCGTTCTTCTTCTTGCTCTTTATGATCCCGGTTCCATACGTGATCTACTACAGCGCCACGTTCCCACTACAGTTAATTGGCTCCAAAGTTGCTGCCGGCGTGCTGGGGGTCATTGGGATTCCGCATTTGCGTCAGGGCAATGTCATTCATCTGCCCGACAACTATTCGCTCGAGGTCGCCGAGGCGTGCTCCGGTTTGCGTTCGCTGGTGACCTTGCTTGCGCTCGGGGCACTGCTGGCCTATCTGACCCAGAACAAGCTCTGGAAAGCGCTGCTGCTATTCGCCGCCACGGTGCCGATTGCGATCGCCGCCAATATCTTCCGCATCTGCGTCACGGCCATCGGCGCGTACGGTATCTCGCGCGAGGTTGCCGAGGGCACGATCCATGAGTTGTCGGGTACGATCGTGTTCATGTTCTCACTGATCTGCCTGCTGATTCTCAGCAGCCTGCTCCGCACCGGTGAGTCGAAGGACGCGCCGCCCGGAGGCGGATCATGAAGAAGTTCTGGATCATCCTGGTGCTGCTGATTCCGTTCGGAGCGATGGCCACCGTTCTGCGCTATCTGGTCGTGGAACCGGAACGGCCGTCGCAGCTGGCCGCGATTCCACTGCAGATCGGCGAATGGGAGGGCGCCGACTTTCCGATCAGCGAAGCCACGGCCGCGGTCCTGCAAGCGACCGAGATCCTGCTGCGCTCCTATGCCGATTCCTCCGGGACATCCGTCGGCGTCTATGTCGGCTACTTCCGTGACCAGAAATATGGATCGCAAATCCACTCGCCGCGCCATTGCTTGCCCGGCGGCGGGTGGGTACTGACCGACATTCAGCACGTGCCGTTTCGCTTCGGCGAAAAGCAGGTCGAGGTTAATCGTATGACCATCACCCGCCGCGCGCGCACCGACCAGATGTTTTACTGGTTTCACACCCGCTCCGGCGATCTGACCAGCGAGTATGCTTTGAAGTTCGATCTGGTGCGCAATTCGCTGTTGTTATCCCCGACCGATGCCGTTATTATCCGACTAACGGTCGGCCAGCAGGGTCGTACGCCCGAGGAGTGCCAGCGCATCTCGGAACGCTTTATGGATGCGTTCCTGCCCGCCTTGCGACAGTCCCTGCCGTTCAGGTCGCTTTAGCCGACCGCCGCGCGTCGCGTACCGGCGCCGCCATCACAGTTGCACCGTCGTCAGGGAGGAGTCGTTTCTGCGCGCTATAGTTGTTTTGCTTCGCCCCGAGCAATGGGTTAAGAATCTCATCATCTTTGGCGCCCTGATCTTTGCGCGCGAATTTACCCAGGTCGACAAGATCCTGGCGGCGCTGCTGACCTTCGGCGTCTTCTGTGTGCTCTCCTCCGCAGTCTATGTTATCAACGATATCCACGACCGCGAATCGGATCGCATGCACCCACTCAAGAAGAATCGCCCGATTGCCTCCGGCGCAGTCGGGGTGGGCAGCGCCCGGGCTCTGGCAATCATCCTGATCCTGCTTGGGTTGCTGGCCACGATTTTCCTGCCGCGTCCGGTGACTTACATCGCCTGTCTTTTTGTGGCTTTCAATATTCTCTACACGGCGTTGCTCAAGCATATCGTCATTATTGATGTCATGGCGATCGCCGCGTCATTCGTGATCCGCGCCGCCGCCGGTTCGTATGCAATCGCAGTCCCGACTTCCCCCTGGCTGATTGCCTGCACCTTCTTGCTGGCGCTGTTTATCGGTTTCGGCAAGCGTCGCCACGAACTGGTGACACTCAAAGACGATGCCGTCAGCCACCGGGTTACACTGAAAAAATACTCCCCCTATTTTCTCGATCAGTTAATCAGCGTCGTCACCGCCTCGACCGTGGTCGCATACACGTTCTACACTCTTTCCCCGGAAATTCAGGAGAAACTGGGTGTAGAACACCTGGAGTTGACGATCCCGTTCGTGCTTTACGGGATCTTTCGCTACCTGTACCTGATCCACCAGGAGGAACGCGGCGGGTCACCGGCCAGTGTCTTGCTGTCGGACATCCCGATTCTGGTCAATGTCGTGTTGTGGTTTCTGTCGGTGATGGCGATATTCATGTTTTCGGCGGGCAACCATTAGCCGTTCGACCGGTTGAATTGTTGGAGGTTCTATGAGTTTGATTCTAAAAAACTGTACTGCGATAGTCCTTGTTTCGGGGTTGGTGCTGTTCGGCTGTTCCGGAGGTTCTACTCCGGAGAATCCCCCTGATTCACTGCGCTCCCTGCTTCCGGGAAAAACCGCGCTTCCCGGTCTTGAACTCAAGGACACCCTGAAAATTTATGAACGCAATACCGTCTGGGACCACCTCAGCTCGATGGCCGAAGTCTACCTGAACAATGGACTCGACAAACTGGCCAGCGGCACATATGCTTCCGGCGCCAACCAACTGCGAATCGATCTAATGACCTTCCGGACGCCGCTGGATGCCTTCACCATGTTCGCTTATCATCGCGTGCCGCCGACCCGGCATGTCGACGTTGGTCAGGTTGGCTATCTCTTGGCCGATACGCTTGGCTTCATCAAGGGGAGTTACGTCGGCCGGCTGATTCGCAGTGGTTCAGTGAGCGACGATGTGGTAATCGAAGCGGCACAGATGATAGCGGAGAAGATCAGCGATACCACCTCGTTGCCTGCGGAATTTGCGGAATTTCCTTCTGCTGATCGCCTACCCTTTACCGAATCGCATTGGATTCGCGATCAGGAACAGCGGGAGGAGCCGTTTGATTTCTTTGGCGCGCAATATGTTATTGCGGGTGACACCATGACCCTGCATCTTCGCTTCAACTCGGTCATTGGCCTTCCGACTGCGACTGAAGCTTTCATTGGTGATCAGGGCAAAGTTGAAGAGTGGTTGATGTTGCCGGGTAAGCAAGGGCTATTCGGCAATCACCCCAACTGGGGCAATATCTACTGCACGGCTGACGCGGGAACCTTGGTGGTAGTCACCGGTTATTCCGACCGCAAGTCGGCGCAGACGCTGGCCGACAGATTCATTGCGGGCGTCAGATCCAACTGATCGGCGCTCGCCGGTTCAAGTTCTTTCTACTTCTCGGTTTCGCTACCCGTCGGGTCTGCAGATTTGATCTGCGGCCAGCGCACGGAAATCAACTGCTCGTCTCGCGGTTTGGTGCAAAGTGTTTGCATATTCTGTGGATTTGGTTAGATTGCTCGTGACCCTACTGGCCGAGTGGGAGATTGTACTGCTTTGATTCGTGTCCTGCTCTTGATAGCATCGGCGGTAGTGTTGCTTTTCCCGCCATCGTTTGGCCGCGTTCTGAATGTCCCCGGCTCATATACGACTATTCAAGGTGCCATTACTGCGGCAACTAGCGGTGACACGGTTCTCGTCGCCCTGGGTACTTATCGTGAGAACATCAGCTTTCGTGGCAAGAACATCACGGTCGCTTCTCATTATCTGCTCAATCCCGATCTCTCAATAATCCAGCAGACGATTATCGACGGTTCCTCCCCTGCAAATGCCGACACCGGCTCGGTGGTGCGATTCGTAACTCGTGTTGACTCGACCGCCACTTTGTGCGGCTTCACTTTGATCAACGGCATCGGTACGTTGGTGCCGGGATCGTTTGCCGGCGGTGGAATTCTTGTGCTGAACGCCTCGGCGCCGCGAATCCGCTTCAACATCATTCGCGGCAACAACGCGATTCAGGGCGCCGGCATCGCCGTGCGCAATTCCGCGCCGCTGATCGAGCACAACGCCATCGTCGACAATACGGCCGGCGACGGCGGCGGCCTATATCTGGACGGTGCCGCGGTCACGATCAATCACAATGTCATCGCCAACAATGACGCCGAATTCAACGGCGGCGCCATGTACATCAAAAGTTCGCTGGTAAACTTCGCCAACAACATCGTGTCAGGCAATGCGGCTCCCTCCTGCGGCGGTCTCCATTGCAACGGCGGAATTTGGACGATTGAGAACAACGATTTCTATCTGAATCAGGCGGCCAACTTCGTCAATTGCGGTGGTCCCGAACTGGGCAATTTTGCCGGCGCGAAGAACTTCAATTTGGATTCCGCCGACATCTATGAGAACATCGCCAAGGATCCACAGTTCGTTAACGCGATGGGCTTCGACTACCGCCTGCTCTGCACGTCGCGGATGATTGATGCCGGCGCGGCTACGCCCAGCACTTATCCACAGGGCGGCGCGCGCGAGGATGTCGGTATGTTTGAATACCCTTACCGCGTCGGTGACCTCAACGATGACAACAAGATCAACCTGGCCGACGCTACCCGGCTGATCAACACCATCTTCCTCGGAGCGCCGGTCGATTGCCCCGTTTTCGCCGGTGACTGCGACTGCAATCGCCGCATCAATATCACCGATATCGTCGCATTGATCAACTACTGGGTCGGATACGCCCAAACTGCCTGCCTCTACACTCCGATTGCGCCGTAGTCGCGCGTTGGCCTTGACATTCACACTCCGATTCCAAACATTACCCACATGCAAATCAATCTGCGCGACGCCAAAACCGGGGATGCCATTTTCGGATTCTATGCACTCGCCAAGTGCGAATTGATCCCGTTTACCGGTGGTGTGCGCCTGCAACTGGAGTTCGCCGATGCCTCCGGCAAGTTGGCCGGCATTATGTGGGGCGATGAGGCCGAAGCCACCTATCCGCAGATCCGCGATGCCGGCGTAGTAAAGGTCAAAGGGCTGGTCAGTTCCTACAAGGGGCAACAACAGCTTAACGTCGAGAAGATACGCGCGGCCAAGCCGGAGGAGTACGATGTCACTGAACTGCTTCCGGCCAGCGACTACTCGCCGGAGGAACTTGAGGCCGGTGTCGAAGCTGTCATCGAGCTGGTCGACGACGAAGCACTGCGCCAGGTTCTGGTTGAAGTCCTGTACGACGAACAAGTTAAGCCGCGCTACTTTGCGTCACCGGCAGGAACACGCTGGCATCACGGCTACCTGCGCGGTTTGGCCGAGCACTCGCTGTCGATGGCGCGCGCTGCGGTCAAGCTTTGTGAACATTACGATTACCTCGATCGTTCACTGCTGATCGCCGGAGCGCTGCTGCATGATGTCGGCAAAATCAGCGAACTCGAGTTTGAGTCAACCTTCGAGTACTCCACCGAGGGGCGGCTCTTCGGCCACATGGTGATCGGTTATGAGATGGTCCGCGCGACGATTGTCCGCCTCGGGCTACAGGACGATGTAAACGTCAAGAAGCTGCTGCACATGATTCTCTCGCACCAGGGCAAGAAGGAATATTCCGCGCCGGTCGAGCCGGCGTTTGAAGAGGCATTTGTGCTGTACTTCATTGACGAGATGGATTCCAAGCTCAACGCCATCAGTCGCATCCGCCGCAAGCCCGAAAACTCCGGCCAGGCCTTCTCCGACTGGGTGCCGCTGTTGGGGACGATGTTGTATCTGGAGCGCAAGCCGGTGAGCGAAGAGGACGACGAGAACTCCGCGAATTCTTGACGGCTGCGAGAGGCCGCATCCGCGCGCACAGCAACCGAATTACTTCTATTGGAACTTCCCCCCACTGCCGATGTTATCATTGTCGATGAAACTGTTCCATGATTTTCGCCCCGATACCCGGCTTTGGGTATATGCGTTCCCGCGCCGTCTTGACCCGGCCGAGTTACAGGTCGTCCGCGACGCGCTGGCAGAGTTTGTTGAGGACTGGAAATCGCATCAGGACGACGTTCGCGGTGCGTTCGGGATCGTCCACGACCAGTTCGTCTTCCTTGCCGGGGAAACGGCGGACGGTGTTTCCGGTTGCTCGATCGATTCGTCTGTCCGCGTGTTCAAAACTCTCAAGACGCAATACCAGCTTGACGCCCTCAACCGCAGCCTGGTGTACTTCCGCGACGGGGATTACATCAAATGTGTTTCACGCCCCGATTTTCAGCGGCTGGTAGACGAAGGCAAGATCAAGAAGGATACGGTGGTCTTCAACAACGCCATCACCAAAGTTGGCGAACTGCAAACCGGATTCTGGGAAATCCCCTTCGCACAGAGTTGGCATGCCGTGGCCTTTGTGCACTAACGGAAAGCCGTTCAATCTTTGCATTTTGTCGCCACCATGCGGCCGCCTGTGACTACTCTCTAACTTCCGCCAATAGCTTATCAATAATCTGCAACGTGTCGACGCCGTCAGCCTCGGCGTTGAAGGAAGTGACGATGCGATGCCGCAGCACCGGCTTGGCGACTAACTGCACATCCTCAATTGAAGGTGTATACCGGCCGTTCAAGATCGCATTGGTCTTGGCGCCGAGAATCAGATACTGCGACGCCCGTGGACCGGCGCCCCAGGTTACCCAATTGCTGATGTACTCGCGCACCTCGCCGCCGCTCCGGCGCGTGGCGCGCACCAGCTTGATGGCATAATCGATCACGTGATCCGAAACCGGCACTTTGCGCACCAGGTGCTGCAGACTTGAAATCTCCGAACCACTCATCACCTTACTGACCTGCTGGCCCATCACAGCCGTCGTCGACTTGACGATCGCGTGTTCCTCCTCGTACGAGGGATAGTCGACGTGGATGTTGAACATGAAACGGTCAAGCTGGGCTTCCGGCAGCGGATAGGTACCCTCCTGCTCGATCGGATTCTGGGTTGCCAGGACAAAGAACGGCTCATCCAGTTTGAAGGTCTGTCCCGAAGCGGTTACTTCATGTTCCTGCATCGCCTGCAACAGAGCGGCCTGCGTTTTCGGGGGCGTGCGGTTAATTTCATCCGCCAGCACGATATTGGCGAACACCGGCCCTTTGACGAATTTGAATTCGCGCTGACCCGTCGATTTGTTCTCTTCCAGGATTTCCGTGCCGGTAATATCGGAGGGCATCAGATCCGGGGTAAACTGGATTCGCGAGAATTTCAGATCCAGTACGCGTGCCAGCGTCGAAATCAACAGCGTCTTCGCCAGCCCCGGCACGCCGACAAGAAGACAATGGCCGTTGGACAGCAGCGCAATCATCAACTCATCGATGACGCGCTCCTGGCCGATGATAACCTTGCCGACTTCCGCTTTGATCTTGGCCCGCGCTTCTTTCAGCCGGCCGACTGCCTGCAGGTCGGCCGATTCTTTGATCTGATCCGTCATTCACATCCTCCGAAACGATCTGCTGCCACTGCCCCGCATCGTTAAAAACACATCCGCGCTCAGGCGGAATCCGACTCGGCGCAGATACAGTACAAGCGACAAACGCTTATACCGATAAACGCCGCAACCGCCCCAATTGTTTTGCGTTACTGAGGATAATTCGCGGCTTGTTGATTGTCAATCGCCCGGGTCAGGCTGATGCCGTCGCGTGCAAATTCCAGTGTGTAGAGCAGATTGCCCTGTGCCTCGACCGGCTTGGACAGGAGTAACCGGACGGTGCCCGGAAAGGCTCCGCCCACGGACGCCGCCAGCGGCAGGAAACCGGAAGGTCCGCCGTTGAGTTCGTGGTTGGGAATCCGCGTCAAGCTGGCCACCGTGTCGTCGGATCCGTTGACATAATAGATGCCGTTGATCCGATAGCAGTCTTTCAGTCCCAACACCTGGCAGACCTTCTTCCATTGAATCACTTCTACGCCAAGCGCCAGCGAGTCGGAAGTAAAGGGAACGCGCTGAATATTGAGTTGATTGTTTTGATCGGTCGTCTGGAGAATCAGACGCGGCTGGCGGTATTCCTCGTAGAGAAAGCTCACCGTCGCCTTGGGAACGTTGTTTTCGAACGGAATGTAACGCCCAACCTGGTTGTAGAACCAGTAACTGCCTTGAGCGAGCACGATCAGAATTACACCGGCGATCGACAATGCCCAAGTCTTGTACGAGCGCTTCGATCGAAAATAGACCGACGTAGTCATGTTGTCTTTGAGACGACGCGCGATCGTCACAAAGACGATCAAGAGGCAGCCGAGCCCACTGAAGAAGAGCACGGTGCTGGCGATCAAAAAGAACGTACCCACGGCCAAATTCCCCGTCAGTTACTAAGCAAACTTAGTTCAAGCCCTTGTGGATAACGCTTAATCGGTACTGTTAACTGTGTCTTGTATGACGTTGTGAATCAACCGACTACGGAAGAATCCACATTGCCCTGTTAGTTATCCACAAAATCTGACCGTGGTGAGGATTCACTACGGCAGCGGCTTCTTTTCCAACATTTTATTATCGGGTCTTTGGTCGAGTTCTTTTAGTCCTTTCATTTGACAAGACCCCTGAAAAATTGCACCTTGTTCGATCACGATGCTTTTAGTCACTAAGTCCCCGATTACCTTGGCCTTAGCCTGCATTTCCGTCTTGTCCGATGAGTGAATATTCCCGATTACGGTGCCGGAAACAACGACGGTCTTGGCATCGATATCCGCCTCAACTTCGCCGGTATTGCCGATCGTGACGGTTTCATCCGAGACGATTTTGCCCTTAACCTTGCCGTCGACGCGTAAGGCGCCCTTGATTTCGAGTGTGCCCGTGAATGTGCTGTCCTTGCCGATAATGGTGCTCAGATTCTCTGGCATCGATTCCTCTCCTATTAGGTTAATTAGTGGTTTTCCCATAATATTTTTCCGGGTCAACGGGTTTGCCGTCAATGCGAACCTCGTAATGGACATGTGGCGCCGTGCTGACGCCGGTATTGCCCGAGAGCGCCAGCGTTTGACCGAAGCTCACCGGTGCGCCGGTTGCGACCAGCAACGTGTCGTTATGTCCATACATGGTTTCGACATTGTTCGCGTGTTTCAGTACTACCATCCAGCCAAAGGTGTCGTCCCAGCCGGCGAAAGCGACTTCGCCGTCAGCGGTCGCCGTCACGCGCGTGCCTTTTTTCACCGCGATATCGACACCCAGGTGCCGCGTCTTGGGATTCTCATCCAGTGGCCGGAACGTACGCGAGAGATAGCCCCGCACCGGCAATCCGGTTGGGGCCGGCTGTAGCGCCCCGGAAACGGGCGCTCCGGCATCTATGTTAAACTCGGTATCCGAGAGGGTTGCGGCCGAATCGCCGACTGCGCTCATGCCGTATTGCGTCAGGTCGACTCCTGCCAATGTTGCCACCTGGTGAAGCATCTCACGGTACGCCTGTAAATTGCTCTCCAGTACGACAACCTTCGAGTTCAGCCGACGCAGTTCTTCATTCTCCTGCAAGAGAAAATCGCGTTCGTTCGCCTGTAACGACAGCCGCGCAAAGTTGAGCGTGCCGAAGATCGAGACCAACACCAGCACCGCCAGCAGGCCAATCGCCAGCTGGTACTTCCAGCGGGCCAGCTTGATTGAAACCGGCGGTCGGCCCGATTCGAAGACCAGCATCAAAGTAATATGGTTATCGGCGGTCGACATTTATAATTCTACTCCCAGAAGCTCCAAAATACGCGTCAAATCGGCGTCGCCGTAGAATTCGATCTGGATCTTCCCGCGCTTGAGGCCGCGCTCGATCTTCACCGCCGTGCCGAGTCTGCGCTTAAGAGCGGTTTCCGCCTGGGCAACCTCGAGTGGCCGCGTCCTCAGCTTCAAACTGCGGCCGCGTTTCTTACGCTTTGCGCCGTAGATAATCTCCTCGATCGCGCGGACGGTCAGATCTTCGGTGATGATCTTACGAGCCAGTTCCAATTGTTCGCGTTCGTTTTCCAGCGCCAGAATCGCCCGCGCATGCCCCTCCTTCAGCTTGCCGGCGACGATCTGCTCCTTGACCTCCTCGGGCAGGTTCAGCAGTCGCAGTGTATTGGCGATCGATGAGCGATCTTTTCCGACCCGCGTCGAGAGTTCCTCCTGCGTCAGATTGAAATCACGAATCAAACGCTGGTAACCATTCGCCAGTTCGAGCGGGTTGAGGTCGTCGCGCTGCAGGTTCTCGACGATCGAAATCTCCAGCATATCGCGATCGGTCAAATCCTCGACCAGGCGCGCCGGAACTTCCGGCAGCCCCAATCGTTCCGCGGCGCGGAACCGCCGCTCGCCCGCAACGATTTGATACCTGCCGTCGATTCTGCGCACCAAGATTGGCTGCAGCACCCCCTTCTGGCGAATCGAGTCCGCCAGTTGCTGCAGCTTCTCTTCCTCGAAATGCTTGCGCGGTTGATTGGGATTGGCCAGAAGCTGATCGAGGCTGATCATCAGCAGGCGCTCTCCAGCATCGACGCTCGGAGTCGAGATTGGTGCCGCTTCAATCGGCGCGGTTGGAATCAGCGCTGCCAGGCCCTTCCCCAGCGCAGATTTTTTCATATCCGTAAGACCTCCTCCGTCAGCGAGATATAGTTCTCCGCGCCAGTCGAGCCGATGTCGTAAAGGATAATCGGCTTGCCATAGGATGGCGCCTCGCCAAGGCGGACATTGCGGTTGATTATCGTAGTGAAGACCTTGTCTCTAAAATGATTGCGGGTCTCGTCGACAACCTGTCGCGCGAGATTCAGTCGGTGGTCGAACATCGTGATCAAGATACCACCAATTGTGAGTTGAGGATTCAAGCTTTGCTGTACAAGCTTGATCGTATCGATTAACTGACTAAGACCTTCCAGGGCATAATACTCCGCCTGGATCGGAATCAGCAGATGATCAGCGGCCACCAGTGCATTCAATGTTAGCAGCCCCAGGGATGGCGGGCAGTCGATCACGATATAGTCGTAGTAATCACGGATCGAAGCGATCTTTTCACGCAGGAAGACCTCGCGGTCGGCACGCTCGACCAGTTCCAGTTCGGCGGCGACGAGATTGATGTTAGCCGGAATGATGTCGAGGTACTTGATGTTCGTTTTCTGCACGACGGCCTCGATCGGCTGCGGGGGATCAGCGAAGAGGTCGTAGACCGAGGAGATGAGTGCGCGTTTATCGATGCCCATGCCGGAAGTCGCATTGCCCTGCGGGTCGAGGTCGATCAGCAGCGTGGATTTCTCGGCGATAGCAATGCAGGCAGAAAGATTGATCGCGGTGGTGGTTTTGCCGACTCCACCTTTCTGATTGACGATAGTAAATACCTTAGCCAGAAATCCCTCCTGCCGAGTACGAATCCGTTCAGTTGTTAATTAATGGCTCTCGGTCAATTGCGCAACAAAAACTTGCACTCTTAATCGGGGAGATGACAAGATCTGCTGCAATTAGTGGCCGTCAATGACGAACGGCCGAACGGACCTGGCCTCGCAGCGGAATAGCAGAAGTGTGGATTGGCCGGTAAGGCCACTGTTATACTCTTGGCGATCGATTAATCTATAGTCCGCCGTCGGCTGTTGATCCGTCGAAGTCTCGTTGGACCCGCGCGGCATAATGAGAATCCCTCCGAATTTCAAGTGTGGTGCCGCCAGATGGCAGATCTCAGAGACACTCCCGAATGCCTTGGCTGTTGCATAGTCGCAAGGCGCGACAGCAGCGGCCTCGATGCGGCCGCAGACGAAGCGGCAATTCGAGAGAGCAAGTTTGATAGCGGCCGTTCGCTGGAATTCTATTTTGCGCCGATTCGAGTCAACGCTACAAAGCGTGAGGTCGGGGCGGGCGATTTTCTGAATCAACCCGGGAATACCGGCTCCAGAGCCGATATCGAGCAAACTGGCATCGGTGTCGAATTTGACCAGGCTGGCGATCACTAGCGAATCGTAGATCAGATTGTTGAGCAGTGCCTGTGAGTCTTGGCGGGAGATCAGGCTGACTTTGGGGTTGACCTGGAGAAGGTAATCAGCAAATGATCTGATTTGCTCATAGGCAGAGTCAGCGCCCCCCGAGTTGACTTCAGCGAGGATCCCTCGGATTGACGGATCAAGGTCAATCACGATGTTTCACGTGAAACATTGGTCTCACGATAACGCCTTAAGTGAATCATTAACACGGTAATATCAGAATAAGTGATACCAGACAAACGAGAGGCCTGGCCAAGGTTCACCGGCCGATATTTCGCCATAACCTGCACCGCTTCTTTCTTCAGCCCGCTGACCTTGGTCACGTCGAATCCGTCGGGAATTCGCTTTGACTCAAGCTCGCGGAAGCGGGCGATTTCGCGGTCCTGCTTTTCAAGGTAGCCCGCGTACTTGATTTCGATTTCGACCTGCTCGGCCAGATCAATTGGCATCGCCGCGCAGATATCATCGAATTTTCCGAAATCTGCATAGGCCAGTTTCGGTCGACGCAGCAGTATCGCCATGTGCTGCTTGTCGCCATTGGCCGATGGATCTACCCAAGCAACTGGGACAAGAGTCCGGTTCAGCCGCTTTTTCTCATCTTCAACAGATTGCCGGCGTTGGAGAAAGCGATCGTATACCTCATCATCGACCAGACCAAACTCGCGTCCGTAACCGATTAGTCGGTCAGCAGCATTGTCCTCTCGGAGTGCCAATCGATACTCGGCTCGGGAGGTGAACATGCGATACGGTTCGGTCGGCGTGCGGGTTACGAGATCGTCGATCATAACTCCGATATACGCCTCCGAACGGTCAAGAATAAACGGTTCCAGATGCATTAGCTTGCGGGCGGCGTTGATTCCGGCAACGAGGCCCTGGGCTCCAGCTTCCTCGTAGCCCGAGGTTCCGTTGATCTGGCCGCAGAAATATAGATTGTTGATGAGGCGCGTTTCGAGCGTCGGCTTGATCTGGTGCGCCGGAAAGAAATCATACTCGATCGCGTAGCCTGGCCGCTTCATGACGACCTGCTCGAGACCGGGAATTGAATGCAGGATTTCCAGTTGGACGTCAGCCGGCAGCGACGTCGACAGCCCGTTGATATAGATCTCGGTGGTATCGAGGCCTTCTGGTTCGATAAAGAGCTGGTGGCGCTCCTTGTCACGGAAGCGATTGATCTTGTCTTCGATCGACGGGCAGTAGCGCGGACCGATTCCCTGAATGTTGCCGGAGAACATGGCCGAGCGGTGGAGGTTGGCCTGGATGATCCGATGCGTCTCAGGCGATGTGTACGTGATGTGGCAGAGTGCGCGGCTAACGACCTGCTGCTTGGTGCGCATGGAGAATGACTTGAAATAGTCATCCCCCGGCTGGGGTTCAAGCCGGCTATAGTCGATAGTCTCGCCTTCAAGGCGCGGTGGAGTGCCGGTCTTGAGACGTCCCGTCTCGAAGCCGAGCTTCTGCAGCGACTCCGAGAGATGGAGCGCTGGCGCTTCGTTGACGCGACCGGCTGGTATCTGCTCCTCGCCGATGTGAATTAAGCCGTTAAGGAATGTACCGGAGGCGAGGATACATGCACTCGCGCGAATTTCGCGGCCGTCGGCAAGCACAACGCGCTCAAAGTCAGAATCTTGCGCCGTGATACCAACCGCCATTCCGGCAATTGCCGTCAGATTCGGTATATCAGATATAACTCTCTGCGCAAATTCACGATAAAGCTTGCGGTCGCACTGCGCACGCGACGACCAGACTGCCGGGCCTTTGCTCTTGTTAAGCGTGCGGAAGTGGATGCCGGTATTATCAGTGATATAGCCCATAATTCCGCCAAGGGCATCGATTTCCCGCACAAGCTGACCTTTACCGGTCCCGCCGATCGCCGGATTACACGACATCTCGCCGATCCTGGCAAGGTCGCCGGAGACGAGGGCGGTCGCTAGACCCATGCGGGCCGTAGCACAAGCGGCTTCAATACCGGCATGACCGCCGCCGATGACGATAACGTCGAAATCAACCATAAGACTCCAAAACATACGCGGGGCGGATAGTGGTTGCAAGGGGGAATTCACGATTCGATCAGGGAATTATCGACCCACGATTGTTCACGGGACGCAACTGCAAAGGGCAGCCGCGGACTGGCTGCGCTACTTGCCGATGCAGAAACGGGAGAAGATTTCCGCGAGGAGGTCTTCGTTAGTGATCCGGCCGAGGATCTCTTCGAGTGCTTCGACAGCCAGTCTCAGGTCGAAAGCGAGCAGTTCGAAACTTTCATCGGCGGCGAGCTTGGCCCGGACGGCACCGAGCGCGGCAACGGCGCTGAGGATGCAGCGCTGATGACGCGGGTTGGTCAAAAGGTTGTTGTCAGTGCCGAGCGGCTGCATGGTGTTGGCGATGTACCGGGAGATGCGCGCCAGAAGCTCATCGATACCGACCAGGTTCCTGGCGGAGACGAGACTGGGAAAGGCGGCCTGGAATTCCGCATCCAAGTTGGCAATCTGCGCCTCCGTCAGCAAGTCAATCTTGTTTAGCACCAGTGCAATCTGCTTGCCGGCGTAGCCGTCCAGAAATTCGCGGATCGCCGCGATCGAGGTTTTGGCGGCGTCGAAGACGGCGATGACGATTTGAGCACCGGCAATCTCGCGGCGGGCGCGTTCGACGCCGATCGACTCGATACGATCATCAGTTTCTCTCATGCCGGCCGTGTCGATGAAGCGCACAATGATACCGTCAAGTTCGATTTTTTCGGCGATGGTGTCGCGGGTGGTGCCGGGAATCTCGGTAACGATGGCGCGTTCCTCGGCGAGGATGGCATTGAAGAGCGACGACTTGCCGGCGTTGGGCGGCCCGACAATCGGTACCTGGATACCGTCGCGCAGAATCT
>JADYYF010000091.1 GCA_020853795.1 Candidatus Zixiibacteriota bacterium | reverse complement strand
TGACCGAAATCGAGTCGTTGGCGACGGCGTGCGAGACGCAAACGCGGCCGAGTGAAATTCAGGTTCCGTATGCGGTGCTCTTGAGTGTTTGGCGCGGGTGGAACGTGCCCTGGGAGCAGCGGATTCAGAAGGTCGCCGTGATGGAGAACGGCGTGCCCAACGACAATTACACGCACTATGACGTCTGGGCGCTGACCAACGGCGGGTTGATGCGGTACAACGGTTCGACCTGGATCACGGGCGATATCATTCAGCCGCGGCGGGGCGACAATCTGAAGGACATCGTGGCGCGGGCGCTGGGGACGGCGAAGGATGAAGTGGTGCTGCCGCGTCTGGATCAGGTAGCGCGGGCGAACAACCGCTTCCCGCTGGAAAGGCTGGTGGAGCTGCGGACGCGGATCGAGGCCGGACTGCCGGAGCAGTTCGACAGCCGCGAAGAATTTGTCAAGAGTCTGGGCAAGCTCGAGGAGAACTGGACCGGCTGCCGTCTCGATGATTTGCGGATGGCGGCGTTCGTCGAGACGGCCAATAAAGCCCTGGCCGATTCGATCGTCAGCGAGGCGGAGGCCGACCGACTGATGTTTGCGCTGGAGAAATCGTATCGCGACCGGTTGCCGAACGATCTGCAGTTTCCGTTCAGCGCGGTGTTCGAGGGAGAGATTCTCGACATCGGCGTCGACCACAAGATGCTGTATGTCGGCACGTCGACCGGACTGTACCGTTACAACGGACGCAGCTGGGAGAAGTACTCGACCGGCGGCGACTCAACGGCGGTGTGGTGTATTGAGGTGCAGAAGCGCGGGCAGATTTGGATCGGCACCGATACCGGTGTGCGCGTGTTGCGCGACGGCAAGTGGACGGTTTACGGAGCCGCCGAAGGGCTGACCGCGGGACCGATCAAGAACATTTTTGTCAAGAGTGACCGACTGGCGTGGGCGGCCAGCGAAGATGACTTATTCGGCTGGGACGGCACAACCTGGTCGAACCAGGTGAATTACACGACGTCCGTCAACGACTCGGCGCTGACGGTGTTGACGAAGTTCTACGGAACGATCGACGCCGTGCGGCTGGAACTGCAGATTGCGCAGATCCAGGCGGGGAATCCAGAGTTTTTCAATACGCCGAAGGCGGGAGTCGCACTGCGGCTGCCGTACAAGCCGGTTTTTGAAGGCAAGATCACGGCGCTGGAGATGCACGGCAACGACCTGTGGGTCGGCACCGAGTTGGGACTGAAGAAGTTCGACGGCAAAGCCTGGACGAGCTTCGGCTACAAAGCGATCAAGGTCGAACGGCCGATGACGATCGAGGAACTGGCGCAGGAGTACCTGAAGACGACCGACCAGGACAAGATCAGCAGCTTCGTACAGATTCTCAAGCAGAAGAACACGCTGCAGACCGGCAACCTGCAGATCGGCCGCGTGGTGTATGTCTACGCGAATCCCGCCGGCAGCACGATCAATGCGCTCTACTCGCAGGGCGGGAAGTTGTACGTGGGCTCGATCTACGGCACCTTCACGTACGACGACGGACAATGGGAGCGCTACTATCACGAAGATTTGCATCAGAGCAACACGCGTGACATTGTCGGCCAGAGCGGGGAGATGTGGTTTGCCACGGCCGATCGCGTCGTGGTCTTCGCGCAGGGCAAGACCGAGTTGACGTTTACGCACGCCAACTGGCTGCCGGAACTGGCGAACGACCTCTACTATGAATTTCTCAGTTACGTGCAGCCGATCGGCACGCTCGGGACGATCGGCGGCAACGTGACGTTTCTGTCGTACGGTACGATTCCAGTGACGGGCGAGACCTCGTCGGAAATCACCGGCGAGATCAATCCGTTCGACGTGGCGGTGACGCTGTCGTACGGCACGCGCGCCTCGAAGTCGCTGGCGGTCGGCTTGTCGGCAAAAATCATCTACAGCCGGTTGTCGGTGCAAGGCGCCGGCCGGGAGGTCGGCGAGGGATCGGGCACATCGTTTGCCGTGGAAGGCGGATTGCTATACGCGGCCACCAAGAAGCTGCGCTTCGGTGCGGTGCTGACCAACCTGGGTCCGAACATGAGCTACATCGACGCGGCGCAGTCGGACGCGCTGCCGCGCAACCTGGCGGTCGGCTTCTCGTACAAGCTGCTTGATTCGCCCTATAACCGTTTGACGGTGGTGGGAGAGATCAACAAGCTGCTGGCGACGGTGAACGACGACTTCTCGACGGAATTCAAGGAAGCGATCGAGAACGTCGGTATCGAGTACTGGTACGGTTCGCTGCTGGCGCTGCGGGCGGGATACATCTATGACCAGGAAGGCGAAGTGAAGACGCCGACGGTCGGCGTCGGATTGCAGTACAAGGGTCGGTACCGGCTGGACTTTGCGTACATTCCGTCCTCCGAGAACCTGCCGCTGGCAAACACGCTGCGCACTTCACTGACGGTAAAACTGTAGACGGGTCAGCCTGATGATGCGGATACTGCTGTACACGTTCCTGATGATGGCGACGGTGCTGAGTGGCGCCAGGGCGAATTACCTGCCGATCAAGGGCAAGCAGCCGGCGGAGTCGGTGCCGCGCGGCGGGATGAGTCACGGGGCCTCCGAGCGCAACCTGCTCGGACTGGAGCGGGAGAGCAAGTATGCGTTACCGCGACAGGCGCTGGCGGCGGCGGATCAGCGGGTGATTCGGATTCTGGCGATCAAGGCGCAATTTCGCAAGGAAGTGCCGGACGATCCGAACACGACCGGCACCGGAACCTTTGACCTGCGGACGCGGCAGGAGTTTGCCGCGCAGGAAGGGCACACGATCGATCCGGCGCCGCACAACAACGCCTACTTTCTCGCGCACCTGCAAGCGCTGAAGGAATATTACGAAGTAGTTTCGAACGGCCGGCTGACGCTGACGTTCGACATTTATCCGCGGGAAGAAGAGGCGGCGTACGATTTGGATTCGACGATGGCGTACTACGGTTTGCAGCCGCCGGAGTTTGGATTGACGGAATTCTACGCCGATGCCTTTGCGGCGGCGGATCGCGATCTGGAATTGCGCTTCACCGACGCCGTGAGCGGCGCGCCGCTGTATGACGCCTTTGTCGTATTTCACCCCGGCTCGGATCAGCAGAACAATCTGCCGAATTTCGGCCAGGCGACGCCGGGCGATTTGTTTACCGGCTATCTCAAGCTGGGGGCGCCGATTTTCGTGCAGAACGACTCGGCCGTGATCGTGGACGGAATGGTGATGCCGGAGACGGTGTCGCAGGATGGCCGGGTGACCGCACTCAATGCCGTGATGGCGCACGAATTCGGGCACCAACTGGGATTAGTCGATCTTTACGATTCGCGGACATTCAATACAGTGGTGGGCGATTTTTCACTGATGGACAACAACGGATTCGGGGTCAATATCGATTTCGGCGCGGAAGTGCCGGTGTTGGTGCAAGGGGTGATGCCGATTTTCCCCGATGCCTGGTCGCGTGCATATCTGGGCTTTGTCGACGTGGTGACGGTCAGCAGCGGCACCAACGTGCAGGTTGCGCCGGCGGAGAAGTTGACGGAGGAGAATCAGATCATTCGCGTGCCGATCAATGCCGACGAGTATTTTCTGATTGAGTATCGCCGCACCGACCTGGACGGCGACGGTGTGACCGGCATCCAGCAAGATGAAAATACCGGCGTGTTTTTGCGGCCGGTGCGAGAGAAGAACGGGCCGAACACGCGCGAATACGATTATCTGACGCCGGGGATCGGGATGGTGATCTGGCGGGTCGATGAGTTGGCGGCACGGCTCGATTACGACGGCGACGGAATCAACAACTTCGATGACAACGATCTGCAGTGGTTCAATTTTCGGTCCGATCCGCGGCAGTGGGACAATCGGCATCAGTTCTTAACGCTGATGGAGGCGGATGGGCTGGTGCAATTCGGGCGCGAGTATTTTGCCGGCTACGGCAGCGCCAAGGATTATTTCGACATCAACAACAACCGCGAGCTGGGGCCGTTCACGAATCCGAATTCGGCGGCGGCGAGCGGCGCATACACGGGGATCACCATCGGCGATATTTCGGCGGCGGTGGCGACGATGAACTGCGATATCCGCACCGAGGGCAAGGCGGCGAACTGGCCGAATTTTGTCGGGCGCGGGGCGTCGGCACTGCGGGTTTATGATCTGAACAATGATGGTGAAGAAGAGATTCTGACCAGCGTGGACAACTATATCCTGGCGTACCGCTTGAGCGGCGGATCGCTGTTCCAGCCGATTCCCGGCACGGAGGTGGTTGTCGACCGGCAGACGTACGACGGCGCCCGGATCGCACAGGACACGTTGGGCGTGTTCGGGCGCGCGGCGTCCGATCGCGAGTTCGTCATGCCGCTGGCGATCGGCGATCTGGACGGCGACGGTTTTGCCGAAGTTGTTGCCGGCACCAGCCGGTTTACGATCGCCGCCTTCAATTCGCGGACGCTGACCTACAGCGGCGAAGCGGTCAAGCGCTTTGAGACCTTCATCGACGAACCGCTGGCGATTGCGCCGATCATCGCCGATGTCGATCCGAACAATGCCGGCAAGGAAGTTCTGGTCTATACGATGACCAACCGGCGAATCGTGTTAGCCGAGGATGGGCTGATTCTGACGAATGAAGAAGCGGTCTGGCCGTTCCGGGTAATGACCGACTCGCTGCACCGGTTTGAGCTGGTGTCACCGGTGGGTGGAATGCGCGCCGGCGCCAACGCGGCCGACTTACGCGGCGCAGCAGCGGCGGACTTCGACCGCAACGGCAGCTTCGAGACCACTGAAGTTTACTTGAACGGGACACTGCGCATCAATTACGCCGGTCAACCGTTAACCGTGGAGGTTGGCGGGTCGGTGTTTTCAGAGATCGCGCTGGGGGACATCGACAATGACGGCTATGTTGATATCGTGTTTGGGGGCGACAACCGGATCTATGCCTACAACTGGAACGGGACGGCAGTGGACAATTTCCCGCTGATCGTCAACGGCGCCTACCCGGTGGGGCCGGTGCGATCGGCGCCGGCGCTGGTCGATCTGGACGGCGACGGGGTGATGGAGCTGTTTGTCGGTACCAAGAACGGGGAAGTGGTGGGGTTGGACCGGAACGGGCATCGTCTGACGAATTTCCCCCGGGCGGCGGGCGGCAATATTGAATGGCCCCTGGCGATTGCGAAGAACGCCAATAGCGGCGCCGTGGTGGCGCTGACGCGCGAGGGCGAGATTGCGGCCTTCACGCTGGCGCGGCCGCGCGACACCGACTGGAACGCGTTGTACGGAGGCGTGGCCAATGGTGGCAGTTATATTCGCAGCCTGCCGGCGGTGCAGCGGCCGAGCGACGCGATCGGCTACGTATACAATTATCCGAACCCGGCGCGCGAGTCGACGACGATCCGGTTTTCGCTGCGCGAGACGGGGCCGGTATCGCTGCGGTTGTACAATACCGCCGGCGATCTGGTATTGGAGTCGTCGATTTCCGGCACAGCCGGCGTCGACAACGAACTTGACCTGGACACCTCCCGGCTGGCATCGGGAGTCTACTTCTGCCAATTAGAGACGAGCGGCGGCGAGCGCAAGCACTGCTCGGTAGCGATAGTGAAATAATTAGTGGATTTGGAGGATAACCTGATGATGAAGTACCTCTCGGCCGCGTTGGTTCTGCTGCTGGCGGCAGCCGCGCTGGCGGAAACGCCGACGAAGCTAACGGCCGGCGCACTGAGCCAGGCGCAAGCGGAACGCGACCTGAAAAGCTATCAGCGCATGCAGCAACTGACCACATTTGGCGTTGCCGCATCCGGCTTCGAGGACTTTCCGATGACGTCGGACATTTTTGACGTGAACTACAAGTCGCCGGGCAAGGGCTTCCTGTATTCGTTATCGATTCCGGGCGCCGGGCAGCTTTATACCGGCTCGCGCACCAAGGCGTTCATGTTTATGGGGGTAGAAGCGCTGGCCTGGACCGGCTATTACATTTACCACCGCAAGGGTGTCAATCAGGAGGACGACAACAGGAGTTACGCCGACCGGTACTGGGACCCGGAGCGCTATGCCAACTGGCTGATCGAAGAGCACGGGATTACCTCGGATACCATGGAGTCGTTGCGCGACGAAGCCACGTTTACGCACCATCTGCCCGAGACCAAGACGCAGCAGTATTACGAGATGATCGGCAAGTACGACCAGTTCAACTACGGTTGGGTCGACACCGATTACCGCACCAAGGACTCGACCTCGACGTTTCGCGGCAAATACCTGATCGACCGCGACAAGGCGAACACAAACTTTGACCGGGCCAAGCTGGGAGCGATCGTCGCGATCGCCAACCATTTGCTCTCGGCGTTCGATGCGGCGTTATCGGCGCGGCGCTACAATCGCCAGCAGGACAGCTTCAGCGAGTTTTCGTTGAAGGCGCGATTGGCGCGCTACGAAGGCCAGCAGATTCCAAAACTGGTATTTACCTACAAGTTCTGATGATGCGACCGACGATTCTTATATTCGCAGTGGCGCTGTTGCTGGCGCCGATGGCTGCGGGGCAAATTGCGTTGGAGCGCTCGCCGTTGGCGTTCGATCCGGAGCCGACGATCCAGTACCAGGTGGAGCAAGGCGGGGGATTCAGCGAAGTCAAGCCGGATGCCGGCAAGCTGCGCAAGAAGCCCTGGCAGGCGTTCTTGATGTCGCTGGTCTTGCCCGGGGCCGGCGAGTTGTACGTGGGTTCGACGACCAAGTCGCGGATCTTCATGGCTGCCGAGTTGGGTGGCTGGGCGAGCCTGATCTCGTTCAAGCATCTCGGCAAGTGGCGCGAGGACGACTACCGGCTGCTGGCGGCGCAGGAGGCGGGCGCGGACGTCGAGGGCAAAGACGAACGCTTTTTTGACGTGCTCGGTTTCTACACGTCGCGCGAGGAATACAACAAAGTTGGCGGCGCCTTCGATCCGCAGCGCGAGTACTATCCTGATACCGAGGCGTATTTCTGGCGGTGGAGTTCGGATGCGGCGCGCAGCCGCTATCGCGACCTAAAAAATGACAGCAAGTCGTTTTACCGCAACGCCGATTTTGCGCTTGGGTTTCTGATCGCGAATCACTTTCTTTCGGCGGTGGATGCCTACTGGAGCACGACCCGCCATAACCGCGGCATCGAATCCGGCTTTGCGGGCATCGAACTGCAGCCGACAGAAGACGGCTGGTTGGTGACTTTAAGCGCGAGGTTCTGATTGCGTGAGGCGGACAGCGTGGACAGCGGGGACGATGATGGCCGTCGCCGTCGTGCTGTGTTCCTGCGCCGCGCGCCAACCGGTTGAGACGATTGCACCGCCGCCGGCGTTGCGTCTAAACTATCTCGGTGAAATCAAGGGCCGCTTCGGCAGTAGCGAGTTTTCCGCTCCGACCGCCATCGTCTTCGACATCAGCAACAATTTGTACATCCTCGATCGCGGCAACAACCGCGTCGTCAAACTCAGTTCCGATTACAGATTCGTTCAGGAAAACGGCGGATACGGGCTCGGGCTGACCGGGTTGAACAATCCGGTTGCGCTGGCATCCGACGGCGGGGTCAATTTCTTTATTCTCGACCAAGGTAACAGCCGCATCATACGGTCGGACTACAATCTGGTGTTCTCGGACGAGCTGCGTTTCAACTACAATCCCGACCTGCAACTGCTCGGCAAGATCGCCG
>JADYYF010000090.1 GCA_020853795.1 Candidatus Zixiibacteriota bacterium | reverse complement strand
CGTTGTCAGGACTGAAGCTGCGGATTCTGCGCGACGAGGTGGTCGAAATCGACGGTGTGCAGTTGGTCGGCATCGACTACCCGTTAATGGGACAGCGCAAGAACCTGGACTCGGTCATGGCGCGCGTGGATCGCAGCAAGCCGATCATAGTGCTCTATCATGAACCGGCCTTCTCCGACACCATGAAATTGCTGGGTGTTGACCTCCAATTGGCGGGGCACACACACCGCGGCCAGATGTGGCCGTTCAATTACATCACGCGGCAGGTCTATCGCGGACTCGATCACGGCCTGTATCAGGACGGCGACTACAGTCTCTACACTTCCTGCGGCACCGGCACCTGGGGGCCGCCGCTGCGCTCCGCCAACCGGCCGGAGGTCGTGGTCTTCACGTTAGTTGGAAAATCAGGTAACTGACCGTAAAATCGTCAACCCCCAGCCTTCCCTCTTCCCGAAGGAAGAGGGAGGGCAAGGGGCGTGCTCATCACATGCCGAGCAGTTGCAGCGATGCGGGATGCTCGATCTCATAAGTTATCGAGACTACGGATTCGATTCCGGGGTGCAGTTCTAACTGCCAACGATTGATCCCCTGTCCCATCGAGTCGTCTCCCTTCGGCACAATCGCCTTGGTCTTCACCTTGATGCGCGAGTCGCTGGACACCGGCAAAGCTTCCTCAAGCTCGGCTTTTTCCGTATTGTGACTATGATTAATGAGTGTGATCACGACAGTTTCTTCGAGTTTGCGACTGTCGCCGTTGGCACTGCGGCGCTGATTGACAATCTCGCGCTTGACCTCGATGCGGTCATCGATGCCGAACGCCAACTCGAACTTCTGCGTCGGCATGATGAGAAACGGCGAATTCAACGAGCCGATGAAGTCGGCGCCGGCGAAGAGATTGATCTGGCCCGGCAGCAGCGGCACGCCGGTTTCATTAGTCAAGCTGACAAAGCGGAAAGCGTTGAGTTGATTGCGCGGCCGGACCACGAGTCGCGAGTCACCGGCCATGGTCCATTCGTTGATCGGCGTGCGCACGACCTCGCCGCCGGACGGAATCGTCTGGCGCGAGCGCACGCGGAATTGTGTCGAGTACTCGGTGGCAAGAACATAGGCGGGGTTGACGATCCCCGGATTGCCATTTCCGTATTCGGCATCAAGACCGCCCTTGATGATCATCAGATCCTCGAGGCGGTTATCGCCGCTTAAGTTGGCCTGTTCGGTTGCCGAGAGCCCCCCGATTGGATCCATGCAGGCCACGCCGTCGATCACGAACTGGACTTCGTTATTGCGGCCGCCGCGGATGTGGACATTACCGAATTGCTGCATCACTTCCCGAACGCTCAGGAGTCGTGGCACGAGTTCGCCGGGAGTAGCGGTCCGCCCCGGCTGCGCTGTCGACAGCGTAATCTCGACGTCGTCCCAATCCTCCCCGGTCTGTTGCTGCACCTGTCCGAAACAACTTATCACCACCAAATTCGAGTCGCCGAGGCGCGCATGGTAAAGCGGTCGCCAACTGGCATTGGGAACGACGTATTCAATTGCCACGACGTAGACACCGGGTGTTTCGATCACCACCTCAACTGCTGCCGACCGGACCTGGCGTCGCGCGACCGCGACGTTTTCCTGGTACAGAATCTTCATGGCTCGAATTCGTTCATTGACTGACTTAAGGCGGATGCCGAGCAGGCGCAGCGAGTCGACAACGGGAGGAAGACGACTGCTGACAAATGCGTACGCGGTCGCCCAGTTGCCGGCGTTGAAGCCGGCTTTCACGGCTTCCGCCGAGAGTTCGCCGCTGCCGTCAGCGAAGGCCTCCAGCATTGATCTTTGCCGCTCCAGCATGGCGATTTGATCGCTAATCCGGTGGGCGACGTTGTTCTCAAGACTATCGATGACGCTCTGCAGTCGAACTTGATCGGCGGAGTCGGGTACACCGATGTCTTTAACTCGGTGTTTGATCCCGTAGATGCTTGCGTCGGGCCCCGAGATTATCGGCCGGATCGAGACTTCTTCCGCTGCAAGGGGAATGCCGTCGAATATCAGGATTTGATCACCGCGAGCGAGTGTGGTTGTTGCCGTGCGCGTAACCAGAGCCCGATCATTGTAGACCGTTGCAGCGGTGATTTTCGCGTCTACAGTCGTCGTCGCAGCACCAAGCGGGCCGGCCTGGGTGCTGACCAGTGCCGCGAGCACTAAGGCAAGTTTGCGTTTCATAGAGTCCTCCTTCTTGGAAGTTGCACCGTCTTGAAGTCAGCTGCTGAGGCGGAACCACCTGTTGGAGATACCAACGACAACTTGGGTTATTCCCGCGGGGATCAGATCATCGTCAAATAGCGTAAGAGGATAGAAACGGGAGGTCGGCCAAGATCATAGCGCCAAAGCTAAATCGACTTGCGGTGATGATCGAAGCCGTGCGAGCCCCCAACAAACAACAGCGGCAGACCAGAAGGCCTGCCGCTGCGATGGGTTGAGAGATGCGAGATGAAGCTTACTTCTTCTCTTTCTCTTCCTTTTCCTTCTCTTTTTCTTCGCGCTTCTTCTCGGTGATAACTTCCGGTTCGGCCGGCTCGGCTTCCGCCGCAACGGCTTCGCCCTCGACACCCTCGGCCGGCGTCGGCGCCGCCACTACTGTCGGCGCGGAGATGATCACGATCGTGCGCGACGGATCGGTCACGATCTCAAACTTCTCCACCTTGATGTCGCTGACGTGAATCGAGTCGCCGATCTTCAGGGCGGTCACATCAACCTCGATGTGATTCGGGATATCGGTCGGCAGACACTCGACCTCGAGTTCGCGCATCACGAATTCCTGCACGCCGCCGCCGCGGACACCCTCGGCCGTGCCGACCAGGTGCACCGGCACCGGCACG
>JADYYF010000089.1 GCA_020853795.1 Candidatus Zixiibacteriota bacterium | reverse complement strand
CAGGTGCGGCAGCATTTCCACGACGCTGACCTTGGTGCCCAGTTCGGCGTACAGGCAGGCGAACTCGCAGCCGATCACGCCGCCGCCGATGATCGTCAGCGACTGCGGCAACGACTTGGGATGGATAAGTTCGTCGGAGGAGATGATCGTATCGCCGTTGAACGGGAAAGCCGGGATATTCATCGGGCGCGAGCCGGTCGCGATGATGATCTTGTCGCCCTCAACTGCCTGTTGTGAACCGTTCGCCATCTCGACGACGATGCGGTCCTTGCGTTCGAAGTAGCCGAAGCCGTTGTAGAGCGTGACACCGTACGACTTGAACAGCATGCCGATCCCGCTCACCAGCTCGTTGACGACCTTGTTCTTGCGCTCGACCATCTTGGTGATGTTGATCTGCGCGGTGCCGGTCAGATCGATGCCGAACTCGCCGGCTTCCTTGATCTTCTTGTACAGGTGCGCGGTGGCGATGAACGTCTTGGTCGGAATGCAGCCCCAGTTGAGGCAGATACCGCCGAGTTTGTCTTCCTCGATACAGGCGACCCTGGCGCCCAATTGCGCGGCGCGGATTGCCGCCACGTAGCCGCCCGGTCCGCCCCCTAACACGATTACATCATATTTGTCAGCCATAGATCATCCCTCATTGAGTCAAACCTGCCCGGTTGTATACGTCAGCAAGTGGGCTGTTAGGTAATACCCGTTGCCGGAAAAGTAAAGGAATTTTGCCCGCGCCCACTTGCACGGCGGCGGCCCGGCGGTTCGCGTTGAAATCCGCAGAGCGCCCTTGCCATATCGATTATGACCCTCTATGATAGCGGCGGTTTGAATCGCCAGTCGCGCGGCAGAAGGAGTCAAAGCGCATGACAACTCTTAATGCGGTTGGATTAGTTGTCCTCGGTCTGGTAGCCGGAGTCTTCAGCGGTTTGGTTGGCATCGGTGGCGGTATTATTATCGTGCCCGCGCTCATTTTTCTCTTCGGCTTCAGCCAACACCTGGCCCAGGGCACCACGCTTGCTCTTCTGGTGCCGCCGATCGGCTTGTTGGCGGCGCTGGCCTACTACCAAAAGGGTCTCGTCAACCTCCCCGCTGCGGCCATCATTTGCGCCGGTTTCGTCGTCGGGGGTTTTGTCGGCGGCAAATGGGCGGTCGGCCTCTCCGATCAACTCCTGCGCAAGACCTTCGCCGTTGTGTTGGTCCTGATCGCGCTGAAGATGTTCTTCACCAAGGACTGAGACGCCCGACAGCATCCGGTTAAGTCCACCGTTCTCGCGGGCGCGAGTCGGGGTGGGTGAATTGGCATGAGGAGGCACCTGTCATGCGTCACAAGCATCTGCCGTACGATCCGAAGCTAAAGCATCGTGCCCGATCATTGCGGAAGGCCGGGAATCTCGCCGAGGTGCTGCTGTGGCAGCAACTCAGGCGTCGGCAAATGCGTGGCCATGACTTTCACCGTCAGCGGCCGATCGGCCACTACATAGTCGATTTCTACTGCCCACCACTGCAATTGGCGATTGAGATTGACGGAGCATCGCATGTAGGCAGGGAAGCGGCTGATCAGAAGCGCCAACAGGAACTGAAGGAGATGGGCGTCGCCGTGCTCCGCTTTCTGGACGCCGATGTGAGGAACAATCTCAGGGGGGTGTTGCGCGCTATCGAAGAATGGATTGTCGCGAATGAGCGGCGACCACGGTAACACACCCCGTCTCGGGCCCTTCTTTGCCGTCGACCAGTGGTGAGAATCATACCGCAGAGCATAGGCAACCGCACTTCACTGACCAAACGCCGGGCCCGAGCCACCCCTCTCAAGAGGGGAATTTCCGACGCCTCGCTGCGTCACTGTCCATCACCGTTCTCATATTCGACAGCAGCAGATCGCGAAGGTAAAAATGCAGCACCGTCGTGGGTCGGGCAGTCAGCAAGTTCGTCGTTTATGCGGAGACTGCAGTTCGGAACACGGTAGGAATGAGAACATGACAATTCCCCTCTTGAGAGGGGTGGCTCGCGACCGCCCACAATGTGGCACTGCGGACAGCGGGTCTACGCAAACGGAGACATAACGCCTGCCACCGTTCTCGCGGGCGCGAGTCGGGGTGTGTTCTTCTGGCCGATGTCTGCCGCTCCCTCTTCGTAGGTCAGGATCCCCGCGATCCTGACGCAAACCAATGCCCCTGTAGAGCCGACTTCAGTCGGCTTTCGTCGTTGCGTCACGTCTTCTCGCGCGCCGCTCACTCCGGGGGAACTCCTCTTGTCCCGGCGCGAAGCGACCGCCCCCCGCAGCCTCACTTCAACGAATTCATGGCGAACTTGGTTTCCCGCCTCCGCGGGAATGACGCCTACTCCCCTCTCCCTGCCAGGGCGAGGGGCCGGGTGTGAGGGTGCCCTTGTCAGGTCCTTGCCAAACCGCCCATCCATGCCGCGACAAAGCACGGTTGGCACACCAAATTCTCCGGTCATGAAAAACGCCGCAAGCTCGCCACTACGGTGACCAATACGAATTGATCGGGGTGAATGACCCAAATTCTGCTCTTGAGATATGGTGACGGCTTGTTGGGAGGTCGAAGGTTAAGACTTTGGCTCACTCGGCATGCTTCGCATCTTGCTCTATGAGGTCTGACGAAGCCAGCCAATCGATGAGCTGAACACTTGAATACTTGGGAATAGTTCGAGTGCCATTCTCATGCAGGAAGAACTGCGACCCTTTGAAGTATCTCAGACCCGCGGCTACTACGAAGATCCACAAGAAACCGGCCATTACGAGACGAACGCATTTTTGTCCCTGATTTCTAAATTGGTCGCCAAGTATCGCGCGTTCAATTGGAACAGTAGGTGGGTTAATAAGATATACGAGAGCACAGCCATAGTCATTTTGCCTTAGAGGGCTGGTCGTTTGCAGTGCATGTCGCAACTTCCTTTCATGGCCGGTCAACAATCGAATATTATCGAACTCAATCCGCTGAGATACTGCAATTCGCCAAAGTAGCGACAATTCGAACAGCTTCATGCGCCTGTAATCAATGCCATGGACAGTGCTACCAAGTTCGCCGTGTGAGAACCCCAGTCTTGTTCCTCCCCACATTGCTTTTGCCGCATAGTCATCCAGCCCCGCAAGCTTGGACTCGCACTTCTCGCACAGGAGTTTTTCATAGATCCCATTCCGGCGATCTCCCAATATCTCGCCATGGCCGTCACAATCGATTCTAAACGCGGTGAAGGTGTGATCCTCGTTGTACACCCTTGCATTGCGATAAACAAATTCGGGGATGATATGCGAGTCAACTAATGTCGTGATACAATCACAAAGTGCACACGCTTGAAGTTTCAACTTCTACCCCTCCCATTTCGGCGGCAAACAGCGCACCTCGTGATCGCTGCGGAAACCCAGATAATAATCCGCCTGCATCAGCTTGTGAATCTCGCGCGTGCCTTCGTAAATCGCCGCGCCCTTGGAGTTG